>DATBYR010000380.1:0-2937 GCA_036513565.1 Methylocella sp.
AATCTCGTGGTCGTTTTCGAGCTTGACGCGAAAGGTCGCATTCGGGAGCAATTCGACGACGGTCCCTGGAAATTCGAGCAATTCTTCCTTCGACATTTGTTTCCTTGAATTTAGACCGCCGTCGCTCCGCGGCGGCCCAGCGGAGCTTTTCCGCGCGGACCCTAATCGAGAAACATTCCTTTGTGAACTGGCCGGGTGGACTTTCGAGTCCGGATTGTCCTGATGCTTATGCATAGGTCATCAGGACGAACCCCGCGCGCGGGAACCCGGAACCCTCGGGTGCAATGCCGGCCGTCATTTCCGCGCTTGCGCAACTGGCGGCGCTCCGGCAGCGGCCGCGTTAGCCTGTCTCGCGGCGTCCGCCGCCGCATAGGCGTTGAAGCGGCGGACGGCGAAGGGGATGGTCGTCAAATAAACCAAGGTCAGGCCGATCAACATTTCCATCGTAAAGGTCGCAAGCAGGAGAATGCACGCAGCGATCCCGAAAAGGACGGCAATCACATATTCGCGCGGCACCCGGCCAATCCTTTTGCCGGAAAAATGCGGGATACGGCTCGCCATCAAGAAGGCTACGATCAACACATACGCGATTTCGAAAGGAACCAGCGCACGGATATTAGGAACCGCGAGAATCGAGAGATTGAGATAAAGCGGCATGAGCCCAACTATGGCGCCCGCCGGTGCGGGCATGCCGGTGAAAAAATGCGTCTGCCAAGCCGGCCGGTCCGGATCGTCGATCATGACATTGAAGCGGGCGAGGCGCAGCGCCGCCGCAATCGCGAAAACAAGCGCCGCGAACCAGCCGAAACTCTTCATTTCGTGCAGCCCCCAGAAATAAAGGATGAGCGCCGGCGCGACCCCGAAAGCGACGAAATCGGCAAGCGAGTCGAGTTCGACGCCGAACCGCGAGGTGCCGCGCAGCGCGCGCGCGATGCGTCCGTCCAATCCATCGAGAATGGCGGCGACAATGACCGCGACGACGGCGGTTTCGAACTGCCCCTCGATCGCAAACCGGATCGCGGTGAGACCCACGCACAACGCCAGCAACGTGACGAGATTGGGCAATATGACCCGCAACGGCACCGCGCGAATACCACGTCTGCGTGGCGGCGACGGATGGAAATTTTCGAATTCGCTTGCCTCGCCGCGCAGCCGCGTGACCTTTGCGTCATGATGTCGGGCGCCAGGGTCATGGCGAGGGCCGGGAAGAGTTTCCTTCATGTCCATGCTCATTCAGCCAGCATAAAGGGGCGGGTTCGCCGCCACAAGATTTGATTGTGGCCGAATGACTGGCCGCGAGCTGTTTTTGCCAAGGCCGGGTTCTTCAATAAGCCCGGCATTTCTCATGCCGCAGGGGTCGATGAACCCGCCCTGCCATAATCTAAACACTCTCCGGGCCAAAGCCTTGGGCTTGACGTCCCCCTGCTCCAGCCGCGCTGGTTGAATCAGGCTGCATATAGACCGTGGGCTTGGAGAGGGAGGCGCTTGTGGCGGACGAGAACGAGGTTGAACGTGCTCTTACCGGCGCGATCGAGAAGCGGATGTTGGAGGGAAGCGGAAAGCTGAGCAGAGTCACGACCGTTGGTGGCATCGTCCAGATCACGTTCTTGGAAGTGACCGATGATGCGCATGTGTTCGACACACTCAGTGGCGCGTTGCTCGATTTGCGCATCCAATTGGAGGTTGTGCCTGATCTGGACGTGAAAATCCGGCGAGAGTAATGCTTGCCGCCTCATCGTTCGGCGGGCATCTCCGGGTCTCGTTGGGGCGAGAGACAGCGATTGCCGCGACGGTCCCGCGCAGGTTATTTGGTCCAGCATGACCCGGCTCGCAGCCTCCCTCTGTTCACATTCCCCCAAATCTCGTCTACGGAGACAGCCGCGTGTGGAACGACAATGGTTTTGGCTTCCGCCTCAGGCCGCACTCCGGCCAAAAGTCGAGAGCACGGCCTTGTTTTGCGGGTTCTGACGAGACCGAATGCCCAAGCGGACGGATATTTCGACGATCCTGATCATCGGGGCCGGGCCGATCATCATCGGCCAGGCTTGCGAATTTGATTATTCCGGCACCCAAGCCTGCAAGGCGCTGCGCGAAGAGGGATACCGGATCGTCCTCGTCAATTCCAATCCGGCGACGATCATGACCGATCCGGATATGGCCGATCGCACTTACCTTGAGCCGATCACGCCGGAAATCGTCGCAAAGATCATCGGTAAGGAGCGCTACGCGATTCCCGGCGGCTTCGCGCTGTTGCCGACCATGGGCGGCCAGACCGCGCTCAACTGCGCGCTCTCCTTGAAAAAAATGGGGGTGCTCGAAAAATTCGACGTGGAAATGATCGGCGCCAGCGCCGCGGCAATCGACATGGCCGAGGATCGCAAGCTTTTCCGCGAGGCAATGACCCGCATCGGCCTTGCGACGCCGCGCTCGCATCAGGTCAAAACCTTGCCGCAAGCGCTTGCTGTCCTCGATGACATCGGCCTGCCCGCGATCATAAGGCCGTCCTTCACGATGGGCGGGACCGGGGGCGGCATTGCCTATAACAAGGCAGAATACATCGAGATCATAGAGCGCGGAATCGACGCCTCGCCGACGAACGAGGTTCTGGTCGAGGAAAGCGTGCTCGGCTGGAAGGAATTCGAAATGGAGGTTGTCCGCGACAAGGCGGACAATTGCATCATCGTCTGCTCGATCGAAAACATCGACCCGATGGGCGTGCACACCGGCGATTCGATCACAGTCGCCCCGGCGTTGACCCTGACGGACAAGGAATATCAGACCATGCGCGACGCCGCACTCGCGGTGTTGCGCGAGATCGGCATCGAGACCGGCGGCTCCAACGTGCAATTCGCGGTCAATCCAAAGGATGGCCGCATGATCGTGATTGAAATGAATCCCCGCGTCTCGCGCTCCTCGGCACTGGCCTCCAAGGCAACC
>DATBYR010000381.1:0-4824 GCA_036513565.1 Methylocella sp.
AGGCCGTGAAGATGATGAATGGCGTGCGGCGCTCGACCGCCGCCGTCATGCCCGTCACGATGGCCTCGCCCGCCGCCATGCCGAGCGAGCCGCCGAGGAAATCGAAATCCTGCACCGCGGCGACAATGTCCATGCCCTGCAATTTGCCAAAGGCGAGCTTCACCGCGTCGGACGCGCCGGTTTTCAGACGGTATTCCCTGACCCGGTCGGTGTAGCGCTTGACATCGCGAAATTTCAGCGGGTCCAACGGCACATCCGGCGTCGCGATCTCTTCGTAGGCCGCGTCGTCGAAAAGATTGTCCAAGCGTGCCTTGGGAGCAAGACGCATGTGATAGCCGGAGCCCGGCACGACGAAGAGGTTCGCTTCGAGATCCTTGTGAAAAACGAGTTCGCCGGACTCAGGGCATTTGACCCAAAGGTTTTCGGGGGTCTCGCGGCGGAGCAGAGACCTGACCCTGGGCGGGACGACATTCGAGATCCAGTTCATGGCCAATCCAATTCTGGGCGATCCAGGTTTGCGGCGGCGTCTGTTCTAGCGGGACTTGTTGCGAATGCTTCAGACCGGGGCGGGCGCCGCCGCCCGCACGCCCTTGGCGATACCGGCGACCAAACCAGCGACCGCTTCTACGCTTTTCCCGGTCGCCTTGCCATTCCTATCGAGCGAGGCCCGCAAGGCTTCGACAATCGCCGAGCCGACCACCACCCCATCGGCGTGCGAGGCGATCGCGGCGGCGCTGGCGGCATTCTTCACCCCGAAGCCGACCGCGACCGGCAAGCTCGTATGCGCCTTGATGCGCCTTACCGCCGCGGCGACCTTGGCAAGTTCGGGAGCGGCCGCCCCGGTAATGCCGGCGATCGAGACATAATAGACAAAGCCCGAGGTATGGGCGAGGACGGCGGGTAGCCGCGCATCGTCCGTCGTCGGCGTCGCGAGGCGGATGAAATTCAGCCCCGCCGCAAGCGCGGGCAGGCAGAGCTCCGCATCCTCTTCCGGCGGCAGATCGACGACGATCAAACCATCCACCCCGGCGGCCGTCGCGTCGCGCAGGAACGCTTCGACGCCATACACATAGACCGGGTTGTAATAGCCCATGAGCACCACCGGCGTGGTGGAATCGCTTTTGCGGAAATCGGCGGCGAGCGCCAGCGTTTTGGCGAGAGTCGTTCCGGCGCCGAGCGCGCGCAGGCCCGCCGCCTGGATTGCCGGGCCGTCCGCCATCGGGTCGGTGAAGGGCATGCCAAGCTCGATCACATCGGCGCCCGCCTTGGGAAGCGCTTTCAGAATTGCAAGGCAGGTCGCAAGATCGGGGTCGCCCGCCATCACGAAAGTCACGAGCGCGGCGCGGTTTTGCCGCGCAAGCTCTTCGAAGCGGTAGTCGATGCGTGTTCGCATGAGAATTTTCGGGCTTCGATGGCAGGCTTGACGGGAGCCCGCGAGGAGGTCATTGCGGACCAGATCACGGATGCGATGAGGTAACGGGTCCCTCCAAACCGGCGATGGCAGCGCGCGATTTAATGCCATTCGAGAGCGAAGCTCGCACCTCACAGAATGAAAGCTAGCGGGCCGCCTGGCCGCGCGGACCGGTCCTTCGCGAGCGTGATATTCCCGGATTCGGCATTCGCCACCGCGGGAGGCTAACAGGTCTCACCCCGAACAAAGCGATTTTTATCCGGGTGTCCTGGCCGCCTGTGGCTTTCGCCGACCTCCAGCGCTTGGGCCGCAAGCGCTGGCACACGCCGGCCTACAAGTGGAGGACTCCAGCCGCCGCTATTTGAGGGCTAGGTCCTTACAATTTTCGGCCACGGTCCATTTGGTGTCCGCTGCATTTGTTTTGGTGAAGACAATACCTTCCGAGATGCGAATCTGGCCGCTCGCGGTATTCTCGGAGGTCCCAGAGTCATACAAAAGCTCGAAGGCAAGCTTATTTTCTTCCGGTCCGCCCGATGGATTGTTGATGCCAAGTGGTATGACAAGAAAACCATTTACGTCGAGCTTGCCGCCCGCCGGGATCGTCGTTTCGGGGGCCAACGAAATGCCCAGGCTCTGCGGGATCCTCGAATCCGCGGACGCGTAGCGGCGATCCCATTCCCACAACTGCTTGGCGTGTTGCGCCGGCGTGGATTGGTCCACATAAAGAAGCTTCGGATCGAAAGCGAAAGCTTTGTTGGACTTCGTATTGTCCACGGTTTCGATTTTGAAGACGGCAAAGCCTTCGTCAGCCTTCGAAGTGACCGGGCCCGACGCCGCTGCAAAACTTTTGCATATGCCGACTTGGCGATATGAAATATTGGTGGGTTGACCGGAACCACGACCGCATCCAGATAGCATCGCCACGGCGACAAATACCGGAACGGATAGAAAGTACAATCTTGACGTTTCCATAATATTCTTTCTCTTCGTACTTGGTTGGACTCGTCGGAAGAGTGCCGCATCTGCTCTTCCGTGTTTCGATGCCGCCTCTTCGGCCGCGCCGATCCCCTCTTTGCTCTTCATGACTGGGACATGACGGGAGTTGCCGCGAATCGCGAGTTCCCATTCCCCCCTAAAACCCCCCGGCTTGGAATGTCCACTGTCGCTCAATCCCGTCGAAAACAAGACCCATTCGGTAGCAACATCGCGGTGAAGCCGGTGCCGCTGCGGGATCTTCATTGGCGTAAAAGACCGCGCGCCAGGCTCAAGCCGTAACCGAAGTGTCATACGATGTCCAAATTTTTTTTATGAAGGGCGCCCCCGGTGGCACTGGCAGACATCTTTCCGGTTTCCACGCCTGCCAGGCCGCGGAAACGTTCCTTCCGTCCGCAATCCATGATGGCCAACAACAGATATCCACGATCACACTAATTCCGCTCTAGGAGCCACGCGGCATCGCAGCGACCTGCCGCTCGTCGAGCGCGCTGGTCTTGATCAAAGCAAATAGCCGTGCGCCGCGATCGAGACCGAGTTCGTCGAGCGCATGGCGCGTGGTCACGGCATAAAGGCGCCCCTCTCCTTCGAGCACGATCTCCACGGCGGCCAACGGACCGTCTTTTTCGATTGACCCAATTTGTCCACAAAGAGAACTGCGCAGGCTGAGATCGTGCGGCGGCCGGGCGGCCAGCACCACGTCGGTCGCCTTGACGATAATCCGGACCTGCCCTCCCAAGGGCCCGGCTGGGCCGGCGAGCCAAACCGTACCCGCCGGATGCCTCAGCTCGGTGAGGCCATAGGCGGCATTCTGGCCGCAAACTTTCATCTTCAGGAGCGAGATACGATCGAACCTCGACCAGGCGCTGCCGCCGCCGAGCGCGCCAAAAACCTCGCCGGGACCACCGATTGCCTTGACCCGCCCCGCATCGAGAACAACGATTTTATTCGCAAGCCGCGCCACTTCCTCGATCGCATGGGAAACGTAGACGATCGGCACGGCGAATTCGTCGCGCAACCGCTCGATGAGCGGTAGAATGTCGAGCTTGCGCTCCATGTCGAGCGCGGCAAGCGGCTCGTCGAACAGAAGAAGTCTTGGGCCGCAAAGAAGCGCCCGCCCGATCGCCACCCGCTGCCTTTCGCCGCCCGACAATTTTGCCGGATGGCGCGGCAGAAGCTTGCCGATTGCCAAGATCTCCACCACCGAATCGAAATCGATCGCCCGCTCGCCGCGCGGCGCGAACCAGCGCCCAAACCGCAGATTCTGGCGCACGCTCAGATGCGGAAAGAGGTGCGAATCCTGAAACACAACGCCGATCCGGCGCCGGTGCGGGGCGATAAATATGCCGCGTTTCCTATCGACCAGAACACGGTCGTCGAGCTTGATGATTCCCCGGTCAGGGCGCATCAACCCGGCGATAAGAGTTAGCGTCAGCGATTTGCCAGAACCGGAAGGGCCAAACAGCGCGGTAATGCCATCGCCGTTCTCGAAAGCCACGTCGAGGTCGAAGCTCTTGATCTTGAGCGCGACATCGAGCTCGATCATTCGAGGTTTGCCAGAATTTTCCCGGCCCGCCGCTGGACGATTTCCGAGGCAACCAGCGCGGCAAACGAAATCGCGATCGACACAATGGTCAACCGCATGGCGTTTGCGTCGCCGCCGGGAACTTGCGTGTAGCTATAGATCGCCGATGCGATGGTCTGGGTCTCGCCCGGAATATTTGCAACGAAGGTAATCGTCGCGCCGAATTCCCCGAGCGCCCTGGCAAAGGCGAGAATGGCGCCGGCAATGATGCCGGGAAGCGCGAGCGGCACGCTGACGAGAAAAAACGTCCACATGCGATTTGCGCCGAGAGTCCCGGCGGCCTGTTCCAAACGCCGGTCGATGGCCTCGAAGGAAAGCCGCATGGCGCGGACCATGAGCGGAAATCCCATGACCGCGCAAGCCACCGCCGCGCCGGTCCAGCGAAACGACAATACGATCCCGATGTTGGCGAGAAAAGCGCCGAAAACGCCTTTCCGGCCGAACAAAACAAGCAAGAGGAAGCCGGTGACGACCGGAGGCATCACCAAGGGCAAATGGACGGCGGCGTTCAGGAGCGTCTTCCCTGGGAAACGCCAGCGCGCGAGCGCATAGCTGACAAGAATGCCAAACGGAAGGCTGGCAATTGTCGCGGCGATTGCGATTCTTAGGGACAGCCAGATCGCCGTCCATTCCGCTGGCGATAAATCTCCCAAGTATCAGCTCCTTCGATTGTGGTTTTCGGGGAATGTCTCAACTGCTTCCGGCCCATAGACGGCATTGGGCGGCGGGTCGCTATAGGTCTGCACGCCCTCGACACCTATATAACTGGTCCTGCCCAAAGCGGAGCCCGCCATGTTGAAGATGCGCGCAATGGTTGTTCCGGAACCTGGCGGGC
>DATBYR010000382.1:0-2188 GCA_036513565.1 Methylocella sp.
TACTACAAGGCCAAGATATCGTTGGATTATGTGGACAGCCTCGCGGACCGGCCGGATGGCAAGCTGATCCTCGTGACGGCGATCAGCCCGACCCCGGCCGGGGAGGGCAAGACCACAACCACGGTGGGCCTCGGCGATGCGCTGAACCGGATCGGAAAGAAGGCCTCCATTTGTCTGCGCGAGCCCTCGCTCGGGCCGGTTTTCGGCATGAAGGGAGGCGCGGCCGGCGGCGGTTATGCCCAGGTCGTGCCGATGGAGGACATCAACCTGCATTTTACCGGCGATTTCGGTGCGATCGGTCTTGCCCACAATCTTCTCTCGGCAATGATCGACAATCATATTCATCACGGCAATGAACTGAATTTCGATGTGCGGCGCATTGCATGGAAGCGGGTCGTGGATATGAACGACCGCGCGCTGCGGCAAATCACCGTGGCCTTGGGCGGACCCGCGAACGGATATCCTCGCGAAGATGGATTCGATATCGTGGTTGCCTCTGAGATCATGGCGATCTTCTGTCTCGCCACCTCGATCAAGGATTTGAAGGACCGGCTGGGAAGGATCGTGGTTGGATATACGCGAGACCAAAAGCCTATTCACGCGGGCGATTTGAACGCCCATGGCGCGATGGCGGTGCTTTTGAAAAACGCGCTTAAGCCGAACCTCGTGCAAACGCTCGAAAACAATCCGGCCTTCATTCATGGCGGGCCTTTCGCCAATATCGCGCACGGCTGCAATTCCGTGCTCGCCACCAAGACCGCGCTGAAATTGTCCGACTATGTGGTCACTGAGGCGGGCTTTGGCGCCGATCTCGGCGCCGAGAAATTCATCGATATAAAATGCCGCAAATCGGGCCTTCGCCCGCAAGCGGTGGTGATCGTCGCGACCATCCGCGCCCTCAAATATCACGGCGGCGTGGACCTCAAGGAACTCAATACGGAAAACCTCGATGCCTTGACCAAAGGCGTCACCAATTTGGAGCGCCACGTCAACAACATTCGCAACCATTTCGGGCTTCCTTGCGTCGTCGCGATCAATCATTTCAGCTTCGACACAGACGCCGAGATCGCACTTTTGAAAAGAAAAATGGCGCATCACGAAGCACCGATCGTCGTGTGCCGGCATTGGGCGGAAGGGGGCAAGGGCGCCGAGGAGTTGGCGCGCGCGGTCGTCGATATGGTCGACAAAGTGCCGGGCGGCTTCCACTTCCTCTATGAGGAATCGGCGACGCTCTGGGACAAGGCGACGGCGATCGCCACCAAGCTCTACGGCGCGAGCCAGGTCACCGCCGATTCAAAGATTCGCGCGCAGATCAAGCGGCTTCAGGAGAGCGGCTACGGCCACTATCCCGTGTGTGTCGCCAAGACCCAATATTCGTTCTCGACAGACGCAAATCTGCGCGGCGCGCCGTCCAACCATGAGATCAATATCCGCGAAGTACGGCTCGCCGCCGGCGCGGAGTTCGTCGTCTTGGTGTGCGGCGAGATCATGACCATGCCGGGCTTGCCCAAGGTGCCGGCGGCAACCAAGATCGATCTCGACGACAGCGGCAAGGTCACCGGACTGTTTTAGCAACCGAACCATGAAAACGGAAATTGTTATCCGATTTCAACGGACCGGTTGATGATTTGGGCGGGATCCCTCGGCGCCTCGGCGCAGGATTGTTGTTGCTTGGAGAGCCATGCGTTCAAGCCGTCAATATCGACATAATCCCGATCGAAGCGCAGGCCGCCGATCTGGCGGCAGGGACGATCCGGCTCGCCTAGGTCGGTGAGAACACTCCTCGCAAGGCTGAAATCATCCCCTTTCAAATAATAGCTTGGCGCCGCGAGGACGGGCAAACCAGCGGCCCTCGCCGCCTTGATGCCATTCTCCGAATCCTCGATGGCGACACAAGAGCCCGGGTCGCACCCCAGCGTGTCAAGCGCGAAGCGATAGACGTCGGGCGCAGGTTTCTTGTCTGCCACGGCATTACCCGCGACGATCGCCGCAAACCAAGAGGGGCCTTCTTCGCCGAACATCGCGCGCAGCACCACATCGACGCTTCCCCGCAGCGACGTCGTGGCGATGGCGAGCCGCACTCCCCGTTCATGGGCCTCCGTGATTAAGCGGCGAACACCCGGTCTCGCTGGCGCGGCGCCGGAGTTTACAAGCGCGGCGTAGCGGGCCGACTTCGCCTCGTAGATCT
>DATBYR010000383.1:0-6605 GCA_036513565.1 Methylocella sp.
TAATGTAATACCAGGCGTCGCCACCGACGGTGGATGTCGTCGTCGGCGTCCCCAAAAGGACCAGGATCTGCTCCGCGGAAGCCCCGGCCTTGACCTGTTCGGCCGATTTCGGGTCGAGCTGATAGCCATGGACGACTTGACCGTCATAGCCGAGGCAGCCGCCGAGCCCCAGCGCTAGCGCCGTCGCCAAGGCCAGTTTCGTGCTGCGGGGAGCCCGGCGCTTTCCGCCCCGTCCTCGCGCTGTCATAAACTCCATTCCGCACGCCTCCGAGTTGCGCATTTGGCGAAGCACTCTCCTGTCCAGGCCAGGCAAATGCCATGATGCAGGAAAATTCCATACAATAAATGAACACATTGCTTGCGCAATTGGTGCCACCGCGACGGACAACGGACCGGCCCCGCGAAATCCATGCGCGATAGTCCTTGGGTCCAGCCGCGCGGTGGCTAGCCTCCGGCCAACGAAAAGCAAGACCCGGCGATCGCCGGGCATGGCGACCGGGGGCTGCCTTTGGAAGGGGACAGCATGGTGTTCCGGCTCTTCCGGCGCTCCGCCAATCGGCAACTGATCAACCGGCTTTCTGGCGAGATCGTGGCGGCCGCCCGTGATCCTGTCCTATTCACGGAGTATGGCATCGAGGACAACCTAGAAGGCCGCTTCGAGGCGGTGACATTGCATGCGGTGCTTGTCCTGCGGCGCCTCAATCGCATGGACCCGCCCGCGCCCGAAATCGCCCAGGATCTCACGGACGCGATTTTTTGCTCCTTCGAGATCGCCCTGCGGGAAATGAGCGTTGGCGACATAAGCGTGCCGAAGCAGATGAAAACCATCGCAGGGGCTTTTCTCGGGCGCGCCGTGGCCTATGACCTAGCGTTGCGCGGCGGCGCGCCGGATCTGGCAGCCGCGCTTGCGCGAAACGTCTATGATGGCCGCAAAAATCCGGACCGGCTCGCGCGTTATGTGGAAACGGCCAACGAAGCCTTGGCCGAGGCCTCGCTCGAGGCCTTTACCCTGGGCCCTGTTCCGTTTCCGGAGCCCGCCGCCGTTCGTTGAGCGCGGTCCGCTTCGATCGAGCCTTCGCAAGAAACCTGTTTCAACTTGCCAAGTTGATGTTCTAATGCTCCGCAGCAGGGGGTGGCGATGGCATCCAGCACCGTTCCCGGTCCGAAATCCCGCAAGCCCTGTCCCGGCGAGACAGGCGCCAAGTCATGCGCGGCAAAATTCATGCGCATGATTGCCGTCGGGACCGTGCCGGATACCGGTCTCGACATAAAGATTTGCGCCAACGAGACCGAATGCGCCGCGCTCGCGGACGCCTACGGCCTCGTCGCGGTTCAAACGTTCGAGGCCAGTTTCCATGTCCGGAAACAAGGCCCGGAAAGATACGCGGTCAGCGGCGTTTTGCACGCGCTTGTGACGCAAACCTGCGGCGTCAGTCTCGAGCCATTCGAGACCCTTGTGAGCGCTCCCGTTGAGGTGGAATTCGCGCCATGCCATCAGTTTTTGGGCGAGCCCGCCAGCAGGAAAATGACGGCGGGCGGCGCGCCGGCGTTTGCTGGGCCGCAAGACTCTCCCGATCCGATTGTCAATGGCCAAATCGATCTTGGCGCACTGGCGGCGGAATTTTTGGCCCTGAATCTCGATCTTTATCCGCGCAAGCCGGGGGTCACTTTCGAAGACATGAATGTTGGCGGCGAAGCGTCCGGAAAGGATTCGCCCTTCGCGGTTTTACGGCACCGTTCATAATGCATTTTAGCGGCCGCTCTTCTAACCGCCCCCCGCGATCACCTCGGGGTCGCTCAAGCGATGCAGCCGGTGCGCCGCGGCGTGCGCAAAACGCATGAGCACCGCGCGGCGGGTGGCGGCGGCGATGCGATGCTCCGGCGCTGCCACAAAATTTCCGCGCCAAAGGCGTCGGCCAAGATGAGCCCAGCGTCCTCGGGCATGATTGCGATGGGCAGGGTCTCGGGGATCGCGAAAAAAAGTCTGTCGCAATGGGCGCGATAGTCCCGCCACTTTGTGTCCGCGCGGAAATCCGCGACCGAGAATTTGATTTCGACAATAAAAATCGTGGCGTCGCGTGCCAGCGCGACGATGTCGGCGCGCCGTCCCGACAGCAGCGGCAATTCGGTGACGGTCGCAAAGTTTAAGCGCCGCAACAGCCGCCGTGTGCCGCGCGCGACAAGGAGCGCCATATCGGACTGGCGGCCGTCTCGTGGCGAAAAGGACTTTGGCAATTCCGGCATGGCGGTTTCTTTGATCGAGACTTGAAGGCAAGCGATGATCACCGAGGAAACTCGCGCGAGGCATGCGCTGTCAAGCGCGAAGATTATGGCCGGCATCCTCGAACCGCGCCTTGCAGTAAAGAGGGCTTCGCCATGCGCGTCACGGTCTAACCTCCTAGTGATAGTCCTCAAGAGGAAGCCGCCGGCGCGGTGAAGTTGGCCGGCGTACGCCTGGTGCGGATGCGGCATTCGCCGTAGCGAAAGACCATATCCATCATCCGGCGCGCGCCGATGCGATCGCCGCTCGCCTGGACGGCCGGGTGCGTCCGCGCGACCCGCTTGGCGCCGGCCGTTCGGGCGCCGCCGGCGGCTGAGGGCCATCCATGTCACATGCGCCTTGTTGTCGCGCGCGATTGGCACGGCTCTCGGCATCAAGGTCTCCGCGAATCATTGCCAAGCGGAGAATCACGCCAGCCTCATGCAAAGACCAGCTGAGTCAGAGGTCGCTGGCGCTGGTAGGAGACCGTACGAAGCCCCTAGATTAAATTTCTTCTAAATGAGTTATTCTAAACTGATTTTAAACCAGCGGGCAGCGGGGGGAATGCATGCGCACGATATTTTCAATATAAAATTTCGATTTGAGGCTGTATCATTAGCCGTTATTATGCCGGGGTTTTAATTGAGCCCGAATTCCGCGGGGAGAAAAAATGCAACGGCTTGGATCTACTTTGGTTTGTGCGGCGGGTGTGATTGCCGCCGGATGTACTGCCGCGGCCAAGGAATATCCGATCGGCGCGCCTCAGGAAAAAAACGGGATGGAGATTGGCGCGGTCTATCTGCAGCCGATCGAAATGGATCCGCCCGGCGTGATGCGTCCCGCGAAAGACTCCGACCTGCATCTCGAATCCGATATCAAGGCGGCCAAGGGCAACAAGAACGGCTTCGCGCAAGGCGATTGGATCCCCTATCTCGCGGTCGCTTACGAATTGACGAAGCTCGACGACAATGAGACCAGGAAGGGCGAGTTCATGCCCATGGCCGCGAACGACGGGCCGCATTATGGCGACAATGTCAAGATGATGGGGCCCGGCAAATACAAGCTTATTCTTACCATCGCGCCCCCGAGCGAAAATCAGCACGCCCATTTCGGCCGCCATGTCGATAAGGAGACCGGCGTGGCTCCGTGGTTCAGGACTTTCGCGGTCGAGTATGAGTTCACCTATGCGGGAATTGGAAAGAAGGGCGCCTATTGACCGGCGGAGACGGAGTCTAGCGGCTTGCATAAGGTTGCGGCAATTTTGCTCGCCGCTCTCTTTCTCGTATCCGGCGCGGCAAATAGCCGGGCCGACGAAGAACCGGTTTTCAGGATCGAGTTCAAGGATGGAAACATCGCGCCAGAACGTCTCGCGGTACCGGCCAATCGGCGGTTCCGGCTTCTATTGCTCAATAAAGGCGATACGCCGGCCGAATTCGAAAGCAACGAGTTGCGCAAGGAGAAGGTCCTCGCGCCCAGGACGACCTCGATCCTCGTGTTCAGGAACCTTGACCCCGGCGAATATCCTTTCTTCGACGATTTTCATCCCGATGCGCCAAAGGCGGTTTTGATCGCGAAATGAGGCGCGTGAACGATTCGCAAAGGTATTTGCAACGGCATTTGGAGACCGGTTTTCATGACGGCTTTTTTGGTTCCGCCCGGGCCTGCACGGCGTTTGGCGCAGCCCGCGCGTAAAACTATCCCGCGTCGCCTCGAACCGCCGCGCCGGGATGCGCTGTCGCGCGCGCTAAACGCGCTCGGGCAAGGCCTGCGCCACCATCAGCGCGCAATTCAGCGCGGCCAGTGGGCGATCGTTTTCGCTTATCTCGTGCTTATCGCCGTGCCGGCGTTCCTGCCCTTGCCCGGACGGCTTGCGCATATCTGGGACAATCTCACGCTCCTCGCGCAATTCGCCTTCTGGGGTATCTGGTGGCCGTTCGTCCTTCTCAGCATGATTTTGGTCGGCCGCGCCTGGTGCGGGCTCTTCTGTCCAGAGGGGACATTAACCGAGGCGGCGAGCCGGTTCGGCAAGGGTCATGCGATCCCGCGCTGGATCACCTGGAAAGGCTGGCCCTTCGTTGCGTTTGCCCTGACCACGATCTACGGTCAGATGGTCAGCGTCTATCAATATCCAAAACCGGCGCTGCTCATACTCGGCGGATCGACTTTTGGCGCGATTGTCATCGGCTATCTTTATGGCCGCAACAAACGGGTCTGGTGCCGCTTTCTCTGCCCGGTCAACGGCGTCTTCGGCTTACTGGCCAAGCTTGCCCCGGTGCATTTCCGCGTCGATGAGGATGCCTGGACCCTGTCGCGTCAAACCGGCAACGCCGGGGTGCGGGCAGTCAATTGCGCGCCGCTCGTCGCGATCAAGACCATGCGTGGCGGCGCCGACTGCCACATGTGCGGCCGTTGCGAAGGCTTTCGCGGCGCGACCAGCCTGGCGCCGCGCTCGCCCAATCATGAAATCGTGCATGTCGCGGGCGCGGCGGCAAAACCGTGGGAAAGCTTGCTCATCGTCTTCGGCCTGATGGGCATTGCGGTCGGCGCTTTCCATTGGAGCGTCAGTCCCTGGTTCGTCGCGCTGAAGCAGGCGCTGGCCGGCTGGCTCGTCGATCATCATGCGCTGTGGCTGCTCACGCTGCAGCCGCCGTGGTGGATTTTGACCGATTATCCAAGCGTCAATGATCAAATGAGCTTTCTCGATGGCGGCGTGCTTTTGGCCTATATAATGGCGACCGCGATCGCGATCGGTGCATCGATCTCATTATGCCTGTGGCTTGCCGCCCGCAGTCTCGGACCCTCGCTGCGCGCGCAGTTTCATCATCTCGCGCAAAGCCTCATTCCCATCGCGGCCTGTGGGGTTTTTTTGGGGTTGAGCGCCATCACCGTAACCATACTGCGGGCGGAAGGTTTGACGCTCGGATTTGTTGGCCCGTTGCGGGCGCTGTCGCTCGGCGGCGCGGCCGTCTGGTCGATTGTTCTAGCATGGAGGATCGCGGGCCTTGCCGCCGCGAATTATCTGCGTCGATTCGCGGCAACAGTCTGTGTCGCTCTTGCTGTCTCAACCGGCGCGGCGAGCTGGGTTGTGTTTTTTTGGGTCTGGCAGTGAGCCGGCCGCATTTTCAACTTGTCTGCTTCCCGCCTTCGGTCCCCATGGGGCACGGTTTCTCGCGCAGCGCCGTCGAAGACATTTCCGAGCGCGGCCCATGCAGAAAGAGGAATGCAGGCGGCGTGGACGTGGCTAGACAGGCGCCGCTGGTTTCGTCGAGGCGGTAGGGCGCCAAGGCTTCCGCCGCGCGCCCATGCAGCGCCGTGAGCGTAAAGCCCGGACGATCGATGATCGCAATTGGAACCAACCTTGCGATGTCGCGCCAGCGTTGCCAGCGATCGAAGGCACGAAAATTATCCGCCCCCATCAGCCAGACGAAATGCACGCCGGGACAGCGCCGTTTCAAATAGGAAATCGTGTCGAACGTATAAGTGGCGCCGATCGCGGCCTCAATCGCCGTGATTTCGATGCGTGGATGTTGACTAACCCTGCGCGCCGCTTCCACGCGCTTTGCGAGTGGTGCCAATTCCCGCGCATCTTTCAACGGATTGCCTGGGCTCACAAGCCACCAGACGCGATGGAGTTGGAGACGGCGCAGCGCCAGAAGGCTCGCCTCTCTATGTCCGTCGTGCGGCGGATTAAAGCTGCCCCCGAACAGGCCAACTCTTAGGCCAGGCACAAAAGGTGGCAGCTTACACGGGGTTCGTCCGCAAGGAGCCGTCATTGCGAGCGGAGCGAAGCAATCCAGCATCCTCCCCCCTGCTCCTGGATTGCTTCGGAGCAATGCTCCTCGCAATTGTGTGCTGGCGGTGTGGTATGAAGGGGTGGGTGGGGACCGATCGCAATGTGGTCTTGCACGACCGTCGTCATCAAGGATCCCCACCCACATTTCCTAACCGCTTGAATGGTAGGAAGGGTTTCACGCCCGCACACAATCGTAAGCACGGGGATGATCCCATGGATTTTTTACACTTTATCGGCATCGACGTCAGCAAGAATTGGTTTGATGTCGCTCTCGACGCGAGCGTGGGGAAAGCACGGCGGTTCGACAACACGGCCGAAGGCATCGCGCTCTTTTGCGCCGCTTTCGCGGATCATCTGAAGGATGGCTTCGTCGTTCTTGAGGCGACCGGCGGCTACGAGACCGCCCTGATTGCCGCGCTGGTGACGGAAAGGGTCGCCCTGCATCGCGCCGCTCCCTGGCAGGCCTGCCGCTTCTCGCGCTCGCTCGGCAAGCAGGCCAAGACCGACGGCCTTGACGCCAAGGCCCTCGCTCGCTTCGCCGCCGAGCGGCAC
>DATBYR010000384.1:0-20688 GCA_036513565.1 Methylocella sp.
CGATCCCGGGAACCTACAATGTAGGTGGGCGCCGTGTGGCCAAGCCCACGGGCGAGGCCAGGGACAGCTCCCTTGGAGATCGATAAGGCCCCGGGAATGCTGATCCAACACGCACCCCGCAGCTCCGCCAATCTAATGTAAGGGAAGACCGAGGGAAATGCCAGGGCAATGCCTGGACGGCAATGGATAGTTGCGATTTCGCCGCCGAAGACGCATTTTGGCGCCGGGGCATTTGGATGGTGCGCCGAATTCGCCCGCGCGAGGGCACCAAGGGAGAGCCGAACATGGCGGGGATTTTTGGCCGCGGGCGTGACAAGCGGAGCGGGCAAGGCGAAGCCGCGAACGAGGCCAAGCCGCAAGACACAGCCGGGACGCTTGTGAAGGATGCCACCACGGCGAGCTTTGCCGCCGATGTGATCGCGGAATCGGCGCGTCAGCCGGTGCTGGCGGACTTTTGGGCGCCCTGGTGCGAACCCTGCAAGCAGCTGGCGCCGGTTCTCGAAAAAATAGTCAAGGCGGCGGACGGCAAGGTCAAGCTCGTCAGGATGAATATCGACGAGCATCCAGAAATTCCGGGCCGGCTGGGGGTTCGTTCCATCCCCGCCGTCATCGCCTTTCAACACGGTCAGCCAATCGACGGTTTTATGGGCGCCTTGCCGGAATCCCAGGTTAAAGGTTTTATCGAGCGGCTTGTTGGCCCGCTCGACGACGATGCCGATCGCCTGGCCGAAGCCGAAGCCTTGGCCGCCGCTGGTGACGCCGAGGGGGCGGCGGACCTCTATGGCGCGATTATCGCCGAAAACCCCGGCGACCCCGCCGCCGTGGCCGGATTGGCGAAGCTGCTCATTTCCGGAGGCGAACTCGAAAGCGCGAGGACCGCTCTCGCCTCGGTTGCCGCGGGAGGCGAGCGTGACAACGCGATCATTGCCGCCAAAGCGGCGCTCGACCTCGCCGGACAAGCCGCCGCCGTCGGCGATGCTTCCGAGCTGATGCGAAGGATCGCGGCCAATCCCGGCGACCATCAGGCGCGGTTCGATTTCGCCATCCTCCTCAATGCTGAGGGCCGGCGCGAGGAGGCGGCCGCCGAGCTCATTGAAATCATCAAGCACGACCGGGCCTGGAACGACGATGGCGCGCGCAAGCAATTGCTGCAATTTTTCGACGCTTGGGGGGCGGTCGATCCGGCAACGATCAGCGCCCGGCGAAAACTCTCCGTGCTTTTATTTTCGTGAAGGCGGGGGAAACTCGCGCCCCTGCTCCTTGCATTGCCCCTTCGTTACCCGATATGTCGCTCGCGCGCTTGAATGGAGAAAGTCATGAGAAATAAAATATTAATCGTTCTCCTTGGGGCGGCACTTCTGGCTGTTCCCGTGGCACAAGCCACATCTCATTGGTCTAATGTTCCTTGCCGGGCTGTCATAGTTGATTGGTCTTGGTCCGGCAAATACGGTGGCAGTGTCCCTTTGGCCGTAGCTGATTATCTCAGTGAACTAGGTGGCGGGCGGTTCGGTAGCACTATTAATATGAGAAGTTACGTCGCTGCCGAATGTCGTATGCATCCGCAAGAGACGGTGGGTCGCGCCGTAGAGCGTTTGTTGCACACACCCACTTCTAAACTACCGCATATCCCTATAGGTGGGGCTTAGGTCATTTCCCAAGGTAAATGCACAAACGCGCAGCTGATTGGTTTCGCACATGCCCGCGCAAGGCGCGGCGACGCCAGCGTCGAGATTCAATAATCATCGTGGGCGAAGTCATCAATGTAAGTATCATTCGGATTGTTGGCGCGGAAAAGATTCAAACTCCCGGGCATCAAACGATGCGTAGCTCGTGGGTTCAAATACAGCCATGAGGTTGGGTTTGCTTGTAAAGGCCACACATTCACAAAGAAAATTGCTGACAATAGACGCGAAGCCTCGCCAAGAGTCACGTCGGAAGGAACACTCCGACCTATGGGATCAAGAAGCGTCGAATCACTCGAAAACTGCATAAAGGCGCGGCGAGCAAGCGAGCGGGTGAAAGCTGTGTCCATACCGGCAAAGTCGCTGTGAATCCAGCCACCATTGAACAAAGGATCCACAACAAGTATCAATATGAATGGGTTATTTCTAGTAAACTGCTTTGCATACTTAAAAGGATAAAGCGCGTTTTCTTTAGCAAGACAATAAGGATCACCTTCGCGCATTGAAACTGTCACCGGTTTCTTAGGCTCAAGACGGCTACGGAGGCGGTCCTTTTGCACCATGCGGTTTTGCCTAAGATCAGTGGCAAGCCCTGGTGCAGACCTGATCAGCTCTTCATATGTCTCATAGGAGAGGTCCCACGACCCTTCGATAAGCACCTGTTCATCGAGAATTTCTACTTCTAATCGCTCCTTCAAGCGCTGGGCCAGCCTTTCATTGGAGCCGAAAGCCTTCACATCAAAATAGACACTGCCATGCTCGATCTTACCGTCAAGCGTCGAACCGTTCGTAGCGAGAACATCGCTTGAGTCCATTGTGACCTGCGTTGCAATTTTCACATAGCAACGAGTCAGCCAATCATATGCAGCGAGTTCCGCGAAAGCGCCGAAAGTGTTTCGGTTAATCAAATTGCCCAGAAGGTCGCGGGCGCTCTTCGATGAAAAATTATGCGTTACCAGCTTGTCAATCGTTCGGGTAATTAAACGACAACGAGCATCGCAATTGGCGAAGTTGAGCGCATCCGTGTCAAGGTCAGCGTTTCCAATATCTGTCTCAAGCCGCATACCAGCGACCACCCCGCTTTCAGCAGCGAGCTTGCTAATCCATTCGTGACGGGTTCTTAGCATTGCCCAAGCCTCGAAATCGTGCTCTGCAATTTGCCAGGTTGAAGCCGCAAGCGTGTCTCAGTAGCCATAAGCTGTGGTGCGGACGACGGGAGTCGAACCCGTATGACCGAAGGTCGAGGGATTTTAAGTCCCTTGCGTCTACCTGTTTCGCCACGTCCGCTTGCCGCCATAGGCTTTAGAGGCGCAAGCACCGCTAGACAAGTGCCGTTTAGATCAGCGTGGGGCAAAGCGGACTAACATCGTCAGCCTTGGCCAGATCCGGCGGTCGGCGCCTGAAAACTCAAGCCGAGATCCCACGGGAAATAGATCCAGGTAGCCTGCGATACCTCGGTAATGAAGGTATCGACGAAGGGCCGCCCCAGCGGCTTGGCATAGACCGTCGCGACATGCGCCTTGGGCAAGATCGCGCGGACGATTTTTACCGTCGCGCCGGTATCGGCGAGATCATCGACGATGAGAAGGCCTTCGCCGCCGCCGCGCGCGGTCTCTGGCAGAACGCTTTTCAAGATTTTCATGTCCGCCTGAATCTTCTCCTGAGCATAGCTCGCGACACAGATTGTCTCGATGACCCGCATGTCGAGTTCGCGCGCGACGATGGCGGCCGGCACCAGGCCGCCTCTTGTGATCGCCACCATGGCGGAAAAACGCCCGGCCGCGGAGAGCCGCCAGGCGAGCGCCCGCGCATCGCGATGAAACTGATCCCAGGAGACATGAAAGGCCTTATCGGCAACGGCGTTTCTTTGGAAAGGGGCTCCGGGCATCGGGGTTCAGGCTCGCTCTTTGGTGAGCCGGGCCACCATGGCGCCGATCGCCGCCGCAGCCGCGGCGACCTTTGCCGCGTCATTTCCGCGAACCACGATCTCGTTGTGAAAGCCACCGTCGCGGAACGCGGGATATGAGCCGATCGAAAGCTCCGGGTTGGCGGCGGCGAGATCGGCGAGTGCCGCCGCGTAGGCCCCCTCGGCCAGACTCCCCGCCGGAATTGTCCCGGCGATCACCGGAGCGCCGGTCGCGAGCTTCGGCGCGACATCGTCGAGCATGGCTTGCATGATCGCGGGAACCCCCGCCATAACGATGACATTGGCGATCCAAAAGCCAGGCGCCTTCGACATCTTGTTCTCGACAAGTTCGGCGCCGTGCGGGATGCGCGCCATCCTCCGGCGCGCTTCGTTCAAATCCTCCGGCCTAAACTGCTCAAGCAGCATATTTATCGCGCGCGGGTCTTCCGAAATTCCGACGCCGAGCGCGTCGGCCACCGCGCCGGCGGTGATGTCATCATGCGTTGGACCGATGCCGCCGGTCGTGAAGAGATAATCATAACGTGCACGCAGCGCATTGACCGCCGCGACAATCTCGGCCGTCACATCCGGAACGACGCGGACCTCGCGCAGATCGATGCCGATCTTGGTAAGGTAATCCGCGATATAACCGGTGTTTTGGTCCTTGGTGCGCCCGGAAAGAATCTCGTCGCCGATGACGAGGAGCGCCGCCGTCACGGATGCAGCTTGCGTCATGGCCGTTCTCCAAGACGGCTTGCTAACATGAAAGGGAGCAAAATTCGACTTTTTTGAACCACAAGGTGCCCGCGACGGCTAAAAGAGCCACGGGACCTTCAGCAATTCCTGTTTGAGAGGGCATGATGGCGGAGTTAGCGGTTATGATCGACGGCCGGGTCTACCGGGTGGCCTGCGACGAAGGCGAGGAAGTCCGTCTCGGCGACCTCGCGCAATTAGTCGATGCCAAGATTTCCGCGCTGCGGCAGCGTTTCGGCGAAATCGGCAACCAGCGTCTCGTCATCATGGCGGCGATTACCCTCGCCGACGAATGGGCGGAGGCGAACAGCCGCGTGCGCGAGCTCGAAGCCGAACTCGCGAGGCTGAAGGCGCCTTCAACTCCCGCCCCCGACTGGGCCGAGCAAGTCGCGGTTTCGCTCGCCGAGGCGGCGCGGCGGATCGAGCATGTGGCGCAGGACCTGAATGATTCCAGCCGCGAGTAGGCGTGGGATGTGAAGGTGGGACGCAGGCCGAAGCTCGCGCGCACCAGCAGCGCGAGGCGATCATTTTTTAGCAAGTCCGGTAGACCGGACTTGCCGGAATGCGCGCGTCCTTGACAGTATCGATCCGCTCGCCAAACTCGCCGCCATAAATGGCAGGTTGCGATTTCCCGCGGCAGTGACTGAAAGCTCAAATCCCAACTTTTACTGCACAGACGATGAGCTGCCTTCGCATTTGATCCTCGACCGAAAAAACTGTTCAGAGGAAACAAGAATGCCCAAATATCAACTCTCAGATGCAGTCCATTTGTTCGCCACCCAAACATCAATTATAACCAGTCTTTGGACTGTTTATGTTGCGGCCACATTTGCTGCTGTAGGGTATGGCGCAACAGCTTCTCAAGGAACGTGGTATACTGCGGCGGTTACGATAGGGTTCTGGTTATTTACGTCTGGTCACTTAGTTCTAATTTATCAAGCCTTATCGATAAACATGATCTTACACGGCGAAATAAAGTCCGCTATTGCTTCCAATACGAACGAAGACGGTCTTCAATTGAAATTTTCTCTTTCTCTCAGCCGCCTTGCCGACACGGCCAACCCACCATGGAAGTCGATTGCTATACATCTCTTGGTTGATCTATGCGTCACGGTCGCACTATGGGCTCACGTTCTTTCCAGAGTCGTGGCGTGACGCCGCGCAAGGGTTCGAAGAACTCTATCTCGAACGATGAGGGCTCGGGGTTCCGGGTCCAGCCGGAACGAAAAATTCCAAAAATTAGAGCACCAAAGCTAGTCGACCAACAATACGTTCTCTGAGGGCAGAATCGGCGACGTCAATCCGGTGCAAACTGACGTTCATAGCGTCCGCCCAGGCTCTGGTCCTGCGAGCACTTTTCGAGAATACAATTGCCAATCACCAGATACTCAATGTCCGTACCCATGAAACAGCGGTAAGCGTCTTCTGGCGTACACACGATCGGCTCGCCGCGGACATTGAAACTCGTATTCACGAGAACAGGACAGCCCGTCTTGCGCTTAAAGGCGGTCAATAGCCGGTGGAAGCGCGGATTTGTCTCTTCGGAAACAGTCTGAATGCGCGCGGAGTAGTCGACATGGGTCACCGCGGGAATGGTTGAGCGCGCCACGTTGAGCTTTTCGATGCCGAAAAGAGCCTGCTGCTCAGGTGTCATTTCCCGCCTCTTGTCTTTCCGCACATCGGCAACAAACAGCATGTACGGGCTGTCCCGGTCCAGTTCAAACCACTCTGCGACGTCCTCGCGCAACACAGCTGGCGCGAAGGGCCTGAAGCTCTCCCGGTACTTTACCTTGAGATTGAGCAGCTTTTGCATGTCCGGGGACCGCGCGTCGCCGAGAATGGATCGCGCACCTAAAGCCCGCGGACCAAACTCCATCCGTCCCTGGAACCATCCAACTGCCTTAGCCGAGCTGAGTGCGTCCGCGGTTTTCTCGATCAGCTCGCTCTCGCTCGCGACCACGAACTCCGCGCCGATCCGATTCAGCGCGGCTTCGATGGACTCTTGCGGATACTCGGGCCCAAGAAAGGCGCCGGCCATGCCATCCGACTTCGGCACCTTGCGTGTGCCTCCGAAATGCAGGTAACGCGCCGCAAGTGCCGCGCCGACGGCTCCGCCGGCATCGCCTGCCGCAGGCTGGACCCAGATATTCTCGAAGACCCCTTGACGAAGAATTTTGCCATTGGCGACGCAATTGAGCGCGACGCCACCGGCCAGACATAAATTCTTGCGGCCCGTCTCCTTGGCCAGGGAATGGCCGAGGCGAAGCACGATCTCTTCGGTCACAACCTGAACTGACGCGGCGAGATCCATCTCCCGCTGCGTCAAAAGTTGCTCAGGCTCGCGCGGGGGGGCGCCAAACAACGCGTCAAACCGCCCATTGGTCATCGTCAACCCGGTGCAGTAGTCGAAATATTCCAGATTCAAGCGATAGGAGCCGTCCGGCTTCAGGTCGATGAGATGATCTAGGATCTGCTGGGTGTATTTGGGCTGACCGTACGGCGCGAGCCCCATGACCTTGTACTCACCGGAATTGACTTTGAACCCGAGGTAATAGGTCATCGCCGAATAGAGCAGACCGACCGAATGAGGGTAGTGGATCTCTTTCGTAATCTCGAGCTTGTCCCCGTCGCCAAGCGCGACGGTGGTCGTTGCCCACTCGCCAACCCCATCCATTGTCAGTACCGCGGCCTGTTCAAACGGGGATGGATAGAAGGCTGAAGCCGCATGGCTGACGTGGTGTTCTGAAAAAAAAAGGCGTTCACTCCAATCACGGCCTGGGGCAGCGCGATCCAGATGTTCGAGCAGCATTCCTTTTTGGAAGAGTTTTTCGCGCAGCCACAGCGGCATGGCCGTGACGAACGATTTGAATCCGCGCGGCGCGAAGGCGAGATAGTTTTCTACGAGGCGCTCAAACTTGATGAACGGCTTCTCATAAAAAACGATATGGTCGATATCCCGGGCACCATTGGGCAGTAATTTCAGGAGATATTCGAGCGAATTCCGTGGAAAATCGGAATCGTGTTTTTTCCTGGTGAAGCGTTCTTCTTGCGCGGCGGCGACGATCTCACCGTCAACGACAAGGGCCGCGGCGCTGTCGTGATAAAACGCCGAAATTCCGAGAATCCGCATTTTCTGGCTCTGCTACGGTTAGAATAACACGTAGATGAAAGGAGCCACGGCGCTTCCCTTGGCCAGGATGACCAATCCGCCCAGAGCGAGGAGCAAGAACATTACCGGTATCAGCCAATACTTGCGGCGCTCTCTCAGAAACCCTAGAAATTCGCTAAGAAAGTCCAAGAGCCATCCTATTGCTTCAGTACTGCCTGCGTAGGGATCCGGGCCTCGGCCCAGGGGGATTGCGGCTCATCCAATAGGTTTTGGCAGCCGCGTCGAATTTGAGATTGAGCGGCCGCTGACCGCACAGACGCATCAGCAAGCCCACCGGGGTAATCACCAGGAAAAAAAGGGCTGTGATGACGATCGGACTGATCAGCCGATGCAGGATCAGACCGAACTGCGTCCACAACCAGTTTAATGGAGCAAGCGTCCGTGGCGCCAACAGCGCCAGACCGCCAAAGGCTAGTCCCGCCGCCGCGAATGACACGGCCCAACGGCTACCATGCCACCAGAGAAATACCGCAATCGCGAGAAAGGCAAAAAGAAACACGAGGCCAAAAGAGCGATTGGAGGCTCTCTTGGTTGCTACCGTTGCTTCTAGACGCTCGTGATAACGTCCCGACCCGCCCATCGCTTTCCCAAATATGCCGACTGCTTGGCGTTCCTTGTACAGTTCGAAAGCGCAAGCCGTCAAGTAATTCCGGCAGGGCAAGTTACTGAAGGCGCAATACGCCATGAGCGGGGTCGATGGCACAGCAATCGAGCGGAGAATTCGCATCGACCGGCCCGCCGGCGAGAACGCAAGATGCAAGGGTTCAAGAGCGTGGGATCCGCGCAAAAATTTCTCTCAGTGCATGCAGCAGCCCACAACGCCTTCAACGTCCAGCGCCATCAAACCTCAGCAAGAACGCACCAAGCGATCTCGGCATCGGCCCTGCGTGGGGTGAAATAGTGGCTGCGGCGTCAACCTGACGTGCCAGGAGTTTTGTTACGTGCTCTATTTGGCAACGTGATCTTCCATAAAGGCGGTCGGCAAAGGGACTGTCGACGCTGTTCCGCGAATTGACTTCGCCTCGACGGACTCCATGGTAAGCACGCATTTTCCGATCGTCAGCCCGGATTGAACATCGCGGTGTGCCAGACCAGCTTGTTCGAACGGGTAGCACGTCGTGGGTGGCGGGACCAGCTTCCCTTGATCGAAATCCGTCAGCAAATTGCGCATGATCCGATCGAAGAGGGAGACCTCGTCGAACAAATAGCTTAAATTGAAGGCCATGACGCTCTTGTTTTCATTGGCGAGCCGCAGAACACCAAAACGAGGCAGGAGCCCATAACGTATCATGGTCGCTAATGCGCCGATCAGCTTTCCGTTGCGCGGTACAATCGCGTGCGACCCGTACGCGACCAGCCGCCCCATTGGCGCCAGCAATCGCAAGCTCTGGTGCAGGGTTAGCCCGTTAGCATCGAAGACGGCTTGATACCCATTCGGCGCGTAATGGCGAGCTGCCACGAACCAATTCTCGCCTGATGCATCGATGACAGCATGCGCGCCCGCATCAATTGCCGCCTGAAGCTTATGGGTGGACCCGACGACGCCCACTGCGTGGATGCCCCTCAGACGAGCGAGCTGCAGCAACGCCCCGCCTACGCCGCCCGCGGCGGAGTGGACGAGCACAGTGCTTGCCGGCCGGGGCGCCGCAAGCTCGTCCAGCGCATAGGCCGCCGTGAGAAACACGACGGCTATGCCAGCAGCTTGTGGAGTCGTCAGCCGGCTCGGACAAGCGAAGACTTGATGGCGAGGAACTGCGACTTGTTCCGCATACCCTCCGAAATGTGTGAGTGCGATCACCCGTTTTCCGATGTCGAGGCCGTGTACTCCCTCGCCGAGTGCCAACACGCGCCCGGCGACTTCGAATCCAGGCGTAAATGGCCAGCCAGCGTAGCGCCAGGAGGCGGCATAAAGACCAAGCCGCGCAACGCAATCGGCGAAGTTTACGCCCGCCGCTTCCACGTCGATCACCACCATGCCGGGGCTTGGTGTGGGCGGGGCCGCATGGACCATCCTTAGAGCACGAAAACCACCGGGATGGAGGATCGAGATTTGCCGCATCGGATTGGTTTCACTCCCCGGCCTTGCAAGATCCTAGGGGGAGGTGGAAAGCGACCGTCGCCGCGGCAGAGTGAGGTTGCGACCCCATCCACTCTGGAGGCGACCATGCAAGCTGTAGCTGACCAAACCCAAGCTCACATCGGCGATGAGATTTGGTACCTGATTTTGTCCGTATCATAAATTATCTCAACCTGGCGAAGAATGTAGCGAGGAGAAAGAAGACCCAAGGGCAACGTTGCAGAGCCGGCGGGATCATCGCTGCACATTTCAAAAAAACAGAGGTAGCCGACCGAGCAAAATCGAACCAAAATATGCCGCGCCATCCACGAAGCGTATCGCAGGAAGTATCCGGCTCTTGTTTGGCAACTTTGTCTCGGGCGACGACTCTGCCGGGTTCCCAGCGTGTGGAGGTTCGGATGCGGCATCTCTACCGCGTAGGGACCGTGTCGCTACCTGGCGACTTCCGTCCGTCTCAGTGGCCGCGAGCTGATCGCGCGTGCCGCTCGCTGGGTTGTTGCCTGTGAACGCTTCAACGAGTCGATCGTATTCTTCCCCGGAAAGCTCCAAAGTGCCTTCAATACCGCCGCTTGCGCTTAAGGCGATTGTACCTTGCGCATTTGCGTTTGCCGAACTCCCGTGGACGTCGACACTCGTCATTTCAACGAGTCCTCCATTCCGCTGCCACTCGCGTATCCGCGCCGGCAGCGGCTTCGGCGTCATGTCTCCTACTCCGCGCAAAACAGCTTTCATTCTGGCTGCAAACGGCCGGGAAGCGATGGGCGGACCCAATGGAATAATACCCCCAGCAATGTCAGCCGTCAGATCATAAGCGGGCATTTGCGTTGCGGTGGAGTTGAGCCGAGCGAGGAACGCAACGTGTTCGGCGCTCACGACAGGCTCCGTGACGCCATGCGATACACGTTCTAGCTTAAGATCCGCGAGTTCGATAGAAAATCCGTCCGGCGTTGGATGCGGGCCGTACACAGTCGCTTGGGCATGACTCCAACTCCCCATGAAAGCATCCGGCCGGTCGAGTTCGGCAAACGACAATGGACCTTTGATCCTGGAAACAATCACACCGGGATTGAACATGCCGGCAACGAGCTGCAGCTCCTTTGCCTGAACGATGAACGTGCCGCCCTCGGTGACTATGGTAACCTTGGGGTCGGCGCACATCGTCACAACCCTGAAGGGATAGCCGCCGGGACCTTCCGAGGTGCAACTATATTGCCGTCCAGATTTGCCTTCCCAATCTTGCCATCCAGCGATGGTTGTGTTCAACGAATGCAGCGCATAGAACCATGCTCCGCTCCAGCAGCAGATCAGAAGTGCGGCGGTCACGGCGCCAAAGACGCCGATCCGCTGAATGGAAAGACTCGGCCGCACAGCGGCCATGCGTCGAAAAGCGGGGTGAGATGCTTTTTGGACACGGTTGAAGAATCCTGTCACCTTGTCAAGAAACGCGGCACCCCATCCGATGCCGGTATGGCCGGCGTCATTCTCGAGATCCTCAGCCATGGCAGCAAGGATTCGGGCGCGGGCGTTAGTGCGGTTTTGGGCGCCAGCATCGCCATCATGCATCGCTCGCAAGTACATTTCGACCCGCGCGTTGAGCGTCGGAAGCGCGCCCGCCGCAAAGGCCTGAACGTCCTTCTCCGAAGACACACCATCTTCTGGTTCCAAGGCAAGAATCGCCAACAAGGTGCGCTCGGATTTGTTTTCAGTCATGGTGCATGCCGCTTCGCCGGAGAGGTCTCTATCCTGGTCTCGCTTGCCGGAGACGATTCGCTGCCAGCGACTGCCTTGTTCGCGCGTCCATACCGCGCGAACAAGGCCATGAGGTCGGTCTGATCGAGGCCGAGATCGCGCTTGATGCCACCGATCCAGTTCCGCAAGCGCTTCTTTGCATTCTCGACTCGATCATCGTTCCATGGAGGATCGGGATGAATGATGTTCAAAGCCTTGATGATTCTGCGAACCGGCCATTCGGCACCGAAACATGCTTGGACTTCGGGATCGTGCGCGAGAACCTGTAATAGTTTCTGGACGTCCTCGTGTGGTTTGAACCGGCGTGATGCTACCGCAAGCATGCCAATCCAGGCTCGCCGCACGTCCCGGTCGTGATGAGGGTCTTCATGGTCCTCTTGTAACTCATGGGCGTACTCCCGCTGATGCGTGAGTATTTCCTCGTCCCGATCTATCCAGGGCTCGCCATTAGTCAGTGCTGAAATCTGTGACATACGATAACCAAGACCATGCCAGCGTCCCCAGCGTTGCCTCCGCATGTCTTCAAAACGGTGTTTGAGGGCACGCTGCCCTCCGACTTCCTTGATCAGCCAGCGAACGCGATCGTCCTGTTCGGGAGCTTCAATATTTATTTGAAATGACAAATCGAACGGCCATTGATCATCCGAAATGGATTTTTGCGTAATGCGGTTAGCATGCATCATGTCATCGTCACTATTGTTCGACAATCCGGCACCCAGTAGTTTGGCCATTACCTCGCTCAGCAATTCTCCCGCGGCCGAAGACCGGTCAGCCAGGGGCAAGCCGAGGGAGATAACGAAGTCCATGCACAATTTACGAATTTCCCGGTAGAAAAACATCTCATGCTGCGACTGCAGTGAATGCAGCACGCGCAGAGCCATCTTCCCACGCCGATGCTTTTCCCCGGCCGCCATGACTTCCTCGGGCCGAACTAATTCTTTCGCGCACGAGACATCCGAGGCCCGGCGTGTCTCATCGTAACGGCTTACCGAAAGCCATTCCGGCGGGAAAGACGAAAAAAATAATTTTGCGCCCAATCGCCGGTTTAGCTCCCAAAGCGCCGCTATCTGGTTAGGCGCCGGGGCAGTTCCTTGCACCGGCACCGGACCAGAGGGCGAGCCTTCGATCCTCCCAAGTCTCGCCCCTGCTATTTCATGACCAAGCAATTATTATCGCCTTGGCCGCCGCTCCACCAAGTTTCTCCGCCACCCACTGGCGGGGACCGGTGGAACGGCGGCAATTTGCGTCAACTTTCGCGAAAAATCTCATCCGAAACTTAAGCGCTGAACCGGCGTGACAGAGCCGTCCAGACCGTCCGGGCGGTGGGTGGCGCGCTCATGCCGGATGCGCTTAGTCTCCTGCGAATAGGGCATTGTCATATGTGGACATCCGATAATCGCGGTCGGCAGGGTTTTGTTACGGGGATGCTTGTGAGGGAGGATTGTCCTAGAATAAGGTCGTGGCCGCGGCGTCCGGATTCGATTATGAACCGCACGAGGGTTTGGTGCGATCTGGAGACGGCGATGAGCACGGTCCATAATTTTACCGCTGCGACGCTGGAAGGGCAGGAAAAGCCGCTTTCCGATTTCTCGGGACAGGTCCTGCTCGTGGTAAACACCGCGAGCAAATGTGGCTTTACACCGCAGTACGAAGGGCTCGAGGCGCTTTACCGCAAATATTACGCCCAAGGCTTTGCGGTTCTAGGCTTTCCGTGTAATCAGTTCGGCGCCCAGGAACCAGGCGACGCCGCCGAAATCGCGCGATTTTGTTCGCGGGCCTATAATGTGACATTTCCCATGTTCGGCAAGATCGATGTCAATGGCGCGGGGGCTCATCCGCTTTACCGGTTTCTCAAAGGCGAAGCCAAGGGAGTTATGGGAACCAGGGCGATCAAATGGAATTTTACGAAATTCCTTGTCGATCGAAAGGGCGGGGTAGTGGCTCGCTTCGCACCGGCGGCGGCACCCAAGGGACTCGAAAAGGAAATCGAGAAGCTGCTTTAGCGCGCGTGCCGCCGGACCCCTTGCCGCCCGCGGTATTGAGAGAGACGAACACAAGCGAGCATCGTTTGATGCGCCCGCGACGGAGGCGGTTTCATGCCCTTGCGGCTCGATACGCGGAGCTCGGATTTTGGGGCCTCATTCAACGCGCTTCTCGCGATGAAACGGGAAGTGGCGGAGGACGTCGACCAAGCAGTTCAGGCGATCATCGCGGACGTCGTCGCGCATGGCGACGCCGCGCTTATCGGCTATTCGAGGAAGTTCGATCGCGTCGATCTGGAGAAGCTGGGTTTGCGCGTGGGCGGGGCCGACATCGATGCGGCGTTCGAGCACTGTCCCCCCGAGGCGCTCGATGCGCTGCGCTTGGCGCATGCCCGGATAACCGCTTTTCATGAGCGGCAACTCCCCCAAAATCTACGATTTACCGATCCGCTCGGCGTCGAGCTCGGCTGGCGCTGGCGCCCCATCGAGGCTGCTGGGCTCTATGTTCCGGGCGGCTCCGCGAGCTATCCGTCTTCGGTTTTGATGAACGCGGTGCCGGCCAAGGTTGCGGGCGTCAACCGCGTTGTTATGGCCGTCCCGGCGCCGGAGGGACGGATCAATCCCCTTGTTTTGGCGGCGGCCAAGCTCGCCGGCGTCGATGAAATTTATCGGGTCGGGGGGGCGCAAGCAATCGCGGCGCTGGCTTATGGAACCGAGACCATCGCCCCGGTCGCCAAGATCGCCGGTCCCGGCAACGCTTATGTGGCCGCGGCCAAGCGGAGGGTTTTCGGCGCCGTTGGCATCGACATGATCGCCGGGCCTTCCGAGGTCTTGATCATCGCGGGCGATGGCGCGGATCCCGAATGGATCGCCGCCGATCTCCTCGCGCAGGCCGAGCACGACGCCGCCGCACAGTCGATTCTGATCACCGATGACGCGCGCCTCGCCAGTGCCGTCGGGGCCGCCGTCGCGCGGCAATTGACTTCTCTCCCGCGCGAAAAAATCGCGGCGGCGAGCTGGCGCGATTTCGGCGCGATTATCCTTGTCGCCGATCTTGACGAAAGCATCGCGCTCGCCGACCGGCTTGCTCCGGAGCACCTCGAGATCATGACCGCGAACGCCGAGGCGCTCGGTCAACGGATCCGCAATGCGGGTGCTATTTTCCTAGGAGCTTATACGCCCGAGGCCATCGGCGACTATGTAGGCGGTTCGAACCATGTGTTGCCGACTGCGCGTTCGGCCCGGTTTTCTTCTGGCTTGAGCGTTCTCGATTTCTTGAAACGAACCTCGATTTTGAAGTGCGGCGCAGCCAGTCTCGCAAGGCTCGGCCCGGCGGCGATCGCACTCGGCCGCGCCGAGGGACTGGATGCCCACGCGCGCTCCGTGGCGCTCCGACTTGATCATCGGATATCATGAGCCGGAACGATCCGAATGAGCGCAATCGCCTCGTTTCCGTGACCCTCGACGAGGCGTCGATCGGGCGTGGCGCGGCGGACCAGGAGCACGAACGTCAAATCGCGATCTACGATCTTATCGACGAAAACAGCTTTGCCCTACCGGGCCGCGACGCCGGCCCGTACGGACTGAAGATCGCCTTGCAGGACGCAAAGCTCGCGTTGGAGGTCGTTGACGAAAATGGCGCGCCGCTCGTCGCCCATATTCTCTCGCTGACTCCGTTCCGTGGTCTTCTCAAGGATTATTTTATGGTTTGCGAAAGCTATTACGCGGCCATTCGAACCGCGATGCCGAGGCAAATCGAAGCGATCGACATGGGACGCCGCGCGCTTCACAATGAGGCGGCCGACCTGCTCATGGAACGGCTCAAGGGCAAGCTAGATTGCGACCACGACACGGCACGGCGGATTTTCACCCTCGTCGCCGCGTTGCATTGGAAAGGCTGAGCGCCGATGCCGGCGGGGCAAGACGCCGGGGCGCCGCCGGGATGAAGCCCGAGGTAAAAAACCGCCCGCAAGCCGTGCTGTTCGCCTGTACCCGAAATACGGTGCGCTCGCCGATGGCGGAGGCCCTCGGCAGGCATTTCTTCGGTAAGCAAGTCTATTTCGCGTCGGCCGGGGTCAAGCGAGGCGAAAGCGATGGATTCGCCATCGCGGCGATGGACGAAATCGGCATCGACATAACCAAACATCGCCCCCACGCGTTCGAGGATCTCGAAGACGCGTATTTCGACGTCATCGTCACCCTTTCGCCCGAGGCGCACCACAAGGCGCTCGAATTCACCCGCACCCTTGCCACCGAGGTTATTTATTGGCCGACGTTGGATCCGACTGCCATCGAAGGGTCCCGCGAGCGGGTTCTCGATGCGTATCGCGATGTGCGCGAAGGTCTGCTCGAGCGCATCAAGAAAATGTTGGATTACCAGCCGATGGGCAATCTGTGAATGGCGGCGGTATTTTCGCGGCAACCGGGAGTAGGCCGGAGCGGGAGTGATAAAGGGGGCGCATGCCCGATGACGCGATGGCGGTCAGACCTCCCATTTTTCCGGCTCTCTTTTGTCCGCGAGTTCGAGCAGGAGATGGATCAATTCGGCCTGACGGTGGGTCCCGGTTTTTTCAAAAATGCTGGACAGTTGCGCGCGGACTGTAGCGACGGAAATACCGCGGCGCCGCGCCGCCGCCGCGCGGCCGTCGCCCTTGAGAATCTCGGCGGCGAGCCCCGTTTCGGCGCCGGTCAAGCCAAACCGGTTGTGCAGATTTTGGGCAAGCTGCCGCCGGCCGGTCTCGGGATCAACCACCGTGACAATAGCCGCCGGCGGGCGCAATCCTAGCCAAGGCATCCCGGTGGCTGGGTCTTTGGATCGAAGCGGCGTCACCGATACATGGAGGCATGGGCGATTTGGGCCGCGCCGGACATCGAGTTCTCCGCCGAGCGGCCCGCGCATTGGACCAACCCCGCGCGCGCAGGAGGCGATCAGCCGTTGCAATGTGTCCGCGCCGTCCGTGCTGGCGAGGCAACCGCCCTTGAGAACGAGCCCTTCGCCCGTTTCGAGCACTGCCCGCGCCGGGGCATTGGTGAACAGCACATTTGCCGCGGCGTCGACCAGGATGGCTCCCTGCCGCAAGCTTTCGAACCGTTCCGGCGCGGTATCGTGCATCAGGTCAAGCGTCCAGAGCTGGCGATGGACGCGCACGGCGCGCGAGACGTGCCGCACCGCCGTTTCGAAGACGCGTGTCTGTTCGCTGGTCAGCGCATCGCTCCGCCGCGCGTTAACGACGCAGATCACTGACGACACCCTGTCTGCGACCGGCAAATTGGCGCCAAGCATCTCTAGGCCATAATCGGCCGTTTTCCACCATTCGTTGAAAACGGGTGTCTTGGCGAAATCCTGCCGCGGCATGAGGGTATCGAGCGAGAACAGTTCGCCTGCCGGCAGAGCCGTGGCGTTGTCCCAGAGCGGATTACGGAACGCCCAGTAGTCCTTGTAGCTGGCCTCCAAATCTGGATAGGCGCGCCGCGAGATCGAAGCGAAGGTATCGGTGCGCCTGTCCATGGTCGCGATGATGGCCTGCATCGTTCCCGTGGCATCGGCGAGCTTCGCCAGCACCGTTGGCCAGAGATCGGCATCGAGTACCGCCGCGTAAATAAGATCGATGAGAGCGATAAGCTCGCTGTCTTCGCTCATGGTGCCGCCCCCCAGGCGTGATGCCAGCTACCGGTGCGGGCTGGAGTATTTCCTCCGGACATCACGACGGATGACCGTTGGTTTTTACCCTCTAATTGTCGTTAACCCTTTGGCGCGCGGAGCCTTCGCGCGCAATCGCAATTCGTCCCTCCTGTCGGCAACGAAGCAAAAAATATCTGGCTTTGCCCCTTGCCCCCGGCCGCAGCTTTTCAAGCAGGGAACCTAAACCAGCCCGCGAAGTCTGGCAATCTGTCGATTTAGGACGAATGTCCGATGCGGAGCGGCAACAATGCCGCAATAATCGCAACCATCATGGGACGAGATGGCGATCCTCCCAAGCCTCGCCCTAGCTGTTTAATGACCAAGCAATTTTTACTGCTTTGGCCGCCGGTCCACCGGGTCCTCCCGCGCAGGAGTTGACGGTGGAACGGCGGCCGTTTGCGTCAATTTTTGTCAAAAAGCTCATCTAAACCTAAAAGAGTCTGGAGTATAAGTCTGAAAAGACTAGTGTTTTCGAGTCTATAATGCTCAACTAATTGATCCCGCGCGGTTTCTTGCCGATTCGATTGAGTCCGTCCGGGCCGGGAAGTGCGCCAGGCTGGCCGCCGGCGAGCCAGCGGCGGAGAAAGGCGCCGGACCAGCGCGCCACGGCGCCGTCGTGCCGGAACCACCCTTCGATATGGCGATGACGGGAGCAGGCGCCGGGTTCGCCCATGCGCTCGCGGGTGAGGAGGGTCCAGCGGCACAACGTCGCGAAAGTCACTTCCGGATGGAACTGGAAGCCGTAGGCCTTGTCACGATAGCGGAAGGCTTGCGCCTCGAAATCCTGGCCACTGGCGAGCAAGGTCGCGCCACTCGGCAGATCGAAACCTTCCCGGTGCCATTGGTAGACGTGATTGGGGAACCGGCAGTCGCAGATGCAATGCCCCTGTTCGGTCGGTTGGATCGGATAGTAACCCACTTCGACCCGCCCGTGCGGATGCGGGCGGACGCGTTGACCGAGATGGCGCGCCAGCATTTGCGCGCCGAGACAAATGCCAAGGAAAGGCGTGTCTTCCCTAAGCGGGACACCGATCCAGTCTATTTCGCGGCGTACCCAGGCCGCTTCGTCGTTGACACTCATCGGGCCGCCGAAAACGATCGCGCCGGCGTGACCACTTAGCGTTGCCGGCAGTGGATCGTCGAAGCAAGGCCGCCGGCAGTCGAGCTCAAATCCTTGCGCGCGCAAGAGCCGCCCGAGCCGCCCCGGCGTCGAATGTGCTTGATGCAGGACGATGAGAATCCTGCCGCAAGGCTTCATCCCTTTAGGCATCGTTCGCAATTTGAAAAAAATCAAACCGGACCTTGGCTTTAGCGGTGGACACCCCGATTTTGCTGCAACCGCGAAATAACCGCTAAAATCAGCGCTTTTGGCAAAAATGGCAAGAGCGAAATGCTGAGTTTGTTCAAGAACCCAGGCACAATCTCGCGGCGTCCGGCGATCAGCCCGGCATAACCCGCCTCGGCGACCTCCATGGCCGTGGAACCCGGGAGACGAGCGAGGTCCATGTTTGGCCCGAACCCCGCGCGGGCCTGGAAATCCGTCTTGGTGTAGCCGGGACACAGCGCCGAGACCGTGACGCCCTGAGAATGCAATTCCTGCGAGAGGGCCAGAGAGAACGAGAGAACAAAGGATTTCGACGCGTAATAGGCCGCCATGCCCGGGCCGCCAGGGAAGTAGGCCGCGACCGAAGCGACATTTAGGATTTTTCCTTTGGCCGCCCGAATGGCCGGCAGGAAACGCAAAGTTATTTCAACGACGGCGCGAATATTGAGATCGACGATCGCGAGCTGTTCGGCCGGATCGAGGCCGGCGGCCTCGCCGGCAAGGCCAAAGCCGGCATTGTTGACCAAAATCTCCGGCGTGGCGCCAGCGGCTCCGAGCGCGGCGCCGATTTGGGCTGCCGCGCCATGTTCGATCAAATCGAACACCAGCACTAAGGGCCGTGGCTTACCGGACGCCGCGATTTGATCGGCGAGCGCCTCGAGTTTGGCACGGCTGCGCGCAACAAGCGCCAGATCGTGACGATGCCGGGCGAAGACGCGGGCAAGATCGGCGCCAATCCCGCCGGAGGCGCCGGTAATCAAGGTGACGCGGCGCGTCTCGTGGCCGGCTGGAGTTAGACCCGTCTCGCTCATGCTTTTCCTTTCGTGGGCGGCGCGGACCAGGGGCCCTCGAAGGGGGCGTCCCGTAGCGTTTGTCCGGCGACCCGCTGGCGCAGCAAGACCCTGTCGCGGGTCGAAACGCCGAGAAGTTCGGCGATGCGCCAGATCGTGTTTTCCTCGAATTCATCGACCACGCCGTCGGCAAACGCGATGTCCCACAGCATCTCCACGATTTTCTGGCATCCATCGTCGTCGAGCGTGCGTTTCAGGACGCTGGTGAAATGGTAGAAATCGACCGCCTCGCGGTCGCTTTGCTCCGCCATTGCGATCAATTCCGAAACCTCTTTCGCGTCGAGGCCGAACCGCTCCGCGATGATTGTCTTCAGCCGCCGCCGCTCTGCGAGGTCCGTCTGGCCGTCGACATTAGCGACATGAATCAGCAAGGCCACCGCCGCGAGACGATAATCCTCGTCGCCAAAACTCCGGGCCGGCGCCTCCGCGCCGGCGACCTCGGCGATAAAACTTTTCAGGGCATTGAACATTGCGGCTCTCCAAACCCGCTGCGCTCGAATATAGGGTGCGTAGGTGCGACACGCATCCGCGCCATTCAGCGCAGCAGTAAACAGGTCCAAAAGCCCTCGGGATGACGATAGGCGCGGCGCAAGCCGGCGATCCAGGCTTGACACTTTTGGCGCGAAGGAAAGCAGAGTTTGTCATCCCGCCAGTCGATGAGGGTTTGCCCACTGCCATCTTCAAAGTGGCGGCCGCCGGAAAAATGCCCAAGCCAGACGGAAGCCCAGGGCAAATCTTCCGCTGTGGAAGCCGCCGGCACCCAGAACGGCGCGCCGATCGAGCAGGCGACGCCAAAGCTCGCCGGATCTCCCCCGGCAGCGGGCGACGCCGTGCCCGAAGCCCAATCGGCGGCGTGTGCGGCGCCGCAAAAGCTGAAAAGCACGGCGATGAATAAAAGCCTCGGCTCCAAGAGCCATCGCCTGACCGCCACGCCTATTTTTTCGCCGCAGGTCATGCTTTGCGTCCTGTCATCCAAACCAAGTTTGGATCCTTGCCTGTCAAGGTGTCTCGCCGCAAGCGCTATGGTCCGGGGCTCGCCGGATTGATGCCGCGATCCGGGCAAACGGGTTTGTTTTCCGGCCAGCGGGTCGCCTCGAAATAGGCGCGCGCCGCATCCTCATGATTGAAACTCGGATTCGCCAGACCGGGCGACAGGGAAAGCTCCCGTGCCGTGATCAACGCGAGCCTCTGCTAATTATGTTAAGGGCGTGATGCCCTTGTTCCTTGCCGTCGCTAGCTAGGATTTGGTTAAAAAATAAGCGCCCGGCACCGCCGCTCCGGCAAGATCACAGAGCGCCGCTAGGCCGTCCAAGCGGGCGCGGCCCGGCGCGGTTCGGCTTAGGCCGGCGGCGGCCGGCAGACGAGCACCTCCCGTCAGAAGGCTGTCGATCTCCTTGCCTTCGTGTTCGTTGCCCAGGGCCTGCAGGAAGTGGGCTGTCCAATCGTGGATGCTGTTCGCGCGAAGCACCGTCATCATGGCGTTCCAGCGGTCCTTGCGTTCTTCGAGCGGCAT
>DATBYR010000385.1:0-4124 GCA_036513565.1 Methylocella sp.
CGGTTTGAATCGCGAGAGCCACCTTGGCGCCGACACCTTGCACCGACTGGAGCAAGCGAAACCAGTCGCGTTCGGTCTCCGAAATGAAGCCGAACAGTTTTATCGAATCCTCGCGCATGTGCGTTTCGATCGCGAGCTGGGCCGCCTCGCCGGGCCGCGGCAGCTTTTGCAGCGTGCGCCCGGAGCAATGCACGATGTAGCCGACGCCCTGCACGTCAAGGATCACGAAATCCTCGCCGTGGGAATCGACGATGCCTTTGAGTTTGCCGATCATTTTGACCGAATGTTTTATTTCGCGGGACGCCGTGGCTATAGCGAACTGTTGGCGGTCAACCAACACTTATCAAATCACCCTAAAAACGGCATTGGGGTTGCGAGCGTGAAACTGGAGACAGCCGGCGCTGGCATGAACGCCTAGGGATCAACGCGCCCCTCGGCTCGTGCCCATCCGGGGTCAGCTTGTCGCAAACCTGCATCCGTGCTACCCGCAGCCGCGGGAGACTATTTTCAAGATGGCTGACGGACAAGGAAACGGCAACGGCAACGTCTCGCAGGCCGACATGGCGCCTTCGATCAACGCGATGGTGCAATACACCAAGGATTTTTCATTCGAGAACCCGAATGCGCCGCGTTCCCTGGGGCCTCAGGAGAAAGCGCCGAATATTTCCATCCAGGTCAATGTCAATGCGCGGCAAGTCGCGGAAGCCGAGTTCGAGGTGAATATTCTTCTCGAAGGGTCGGCGGGCGAGGGCGCTGGTCTTCTGTTTAAGTTCGAGCTCGACTATGCGGGTCTGTTCCGGCTGCGCAATATTTCCCCAAACGACATGCACCCGGTCGTCATGATCGAGTGCCCCCGCCTCTTGTTTCCTTTCGCGCGCCAAATTATCGCCGACGCCGTGCGCGCAGGCGGCTTTCCGCCGCTTTACATCGATCCGATCGATTTCGCCGCGCTTTACCGCAAGCGTCTCAGCGAGGCCGCCGCCAAGGTGCCGTCTTCGGCAAGTTGAGCTTTTCCGCGACGAGCGGGCCCCACGAAAAACCAGGTCGATTGATCCTGGAACGCGACGCATTCCGGGCCCCGCGCCATCCCTGCAACATGCCAAGCTCCGGCGGTAGACCGCCATTTGGTATTGAAATCGCAGTGCTTGCGGCCTCACCGCGACCTATGTTGCGCTAACTGGTGCGCGCGCAGACTATCGCCACGGAAAAGATACCGGCACTCATGCGTCCCTCTCTCCTTAATCCTCTCTTCGCGACAGTCGCGAGCCTGCCCGGCATTGGGCCGAAATCAGCCAAGCTTCTCGACCGGCTCTTGGCCGGCAGCGGCAAAGACGCCCGCGTGCTGGACCTTCTTTTCCATCTTCCCTATGCCGCGATCGACCGCCGCAATCGGCCAAAGATCGCCGATGCGCCGCTCGATACGATCGTCACGCTCGAAGTCCGGGCAATCGAGCACCGGCCGCCGGGTCCCCGCTCCAAGGCGCCCTACAAGGTCTTGGTCGAGGACGAGACCGGCGACGTCCTCCTCGTCTTCTTTCTCGCCAATCATCATTGGATCGAAAAGAGCTTGCCGCTTGGCGAGACCCGCTGGGTTTCCGGCAAGCTGGAACTTTGGGACGGGCATCGCCAGATCGTCCACCCGGACCGTGTGCTCGAGAGCGAAGGCTTCGCCAGAATGGCGCCGGTCGAGCCGGTCTATCCTTCAACCGAAGGGCTCTTTCAAAAAACGCTTGCCAGGGCGATCGATGTGGCGCTGGCCAAAATCCCCGCCTTGCCGGAGTGGCATGATAGGACGGCATTAAATATTCCAGCCCTTCCGTCCTTCGCCGATGCCCTGCGCGACATGCATCGGCCGGAAACACCAGAAGCAATCGCGCCACAGGCGCCGGCGCGGATGCGGCTCGCGTTCGACGAATTGCTCGCCTCCCAATTGGCGCTCGCCCTGATGCGCGCGAAAATCCGGCGCTCCCCCGGCCGCGGAAGCCAGGGAGATGGCCGTATCAGAGAGAAGATCGCCGCCGTCCTGCCCTTCGCGCTCACTGGTTCCCAAAAAACCGCGATGGCCGAGATCGACGCCGATCTTGGCGCGCCAACCCGCATGCTGCGGCTTTTGCAAGGCGATGTCGGGTCCGGCAAAACCATTGTTGCTCTCTTTGCCATGGCGGCGATGGTCGAGGCCGGGCGGCAGGCGGCGCTGATGGCGCCGACCGAAATTCTCGCCCGCCAGCATCACCAAACGCTCGCGACGTTCAGCGAAGCCGCCGGCCTCAGACTGGCGCTCCTCACCGGCCGCGACACGGCGGTCTCGCGGGGCAAGATACTCGCCGGACTTGCGGAAGGCAGCATCGATATTGTGATCGGCACCCATGCCTTGTTTCAGGAAAGCGTCGTCTTCCGCGACCTCGGCCTCGCCGTGGTCGACGAACAGCATCGCTTCGGCGTCCATCAGCGTCTGGCGCTGGGCGACAAAGGCGCGGCGGCCGACATTCTCGTCATGACCGCGACGCCTATTCCGCGCACTTTGGTTCTAACTTATTTCGGCGACATGGATGTTTCAAATTTACGGGAAAAGCCCGCGGGGCGGCAGAAGGTAGAAACCCGCGCGTTGCCGATTGAGCGCATGGACGAACTCATCGCGAGGCTCAGGCCCGCGATCGCGGACGGCACCCGCGCGTTCTGGGTCTGTCCTCTCGTGGAGGAAAGCGAGGCACTGGACGTGGCCACCGCGCAAGAACGCTTCCTTCATCTGCAAGAGGTTTTTGGCGATAAAGTGGGGCTTGTTCACGGCAAGATGAAAAGCCGCGACAAGGACGAAGCGATGGTTGCATTCGCGGAAGGGGCGACCCAAATCCTGGTCGCGACGACAGTGATCGAGGTCGGCGTCGATATTCCGCAAGCAACGATCATGGTGATCGAGCATGCCGAGCGGTTCGGGCTTGCTCAATTGCATCAACTGCGGGGGCGCGTTGGCCGCGCGGGTGCCAAATCCTCCTGCTTGCTTCTCTACCGGGCGCCGCTCGGGGAGGCGGCCAAGGCGCGGATCGCGATCATGCGCGAGACGGACGATGGGTTTCGCATCGCCGAGGAAGATTTACGCCTGCGCGGCGAAGGCGAGGTGCTCGGCACGAAGCAATCCGGCCTGCCGGGTTTTCGCCTCGCTGAGCTTTCCGTGCATGGGCCTTTGTTGAACTTGGCGCGCGATGAAGCGCGGCGGATCGTTGGCGAAAATCCCCGGCTCGAAGGCGCGCGGGGAGATGCCTTGCGGCTGCTCCTCAATATTTTCGAGCGCGGCGAAGCGATCCGGCTTTTGCGCGGGGGGTGAGAAATGCGAAACATGGCCCTCGCGGCGCTCGCCCCTGTCGCGGTTTCCCTTCCGGCCCCGCTGAGAGGTGAATAACCGGCGGCGCGGGCCGATCCACCCGCCGAAGTCCAAGCGCTCGCCGCGACTTCGGGCTACCCCCGCTGCGCCGCCTTGACCGCGCTATCGACATTGGCCTCGAAGTTCACGAAATTCTTGCGTCACAGCCGACCTTGGCTCACGCGGCCGGCCGAACGGAATCCTTGTGCGCGAGTTCCCACCGGTCGGGCGAACGCCACAGCCGTGAGCGCAGAAGCTCACGCTCGAATATGAATTCCTTGGGCAGCCGATCGAAGAACTGGTCGAACTCCTCCTCATGGGCGTGCGCCTCGGCGGCGCCGGCGTCCCGGCCGACCGCCATCAGGCCGTAGAACTTATCCGCCGGGAAATCGAGGCCATTCCATTCGATGTCCTGGTGCCGCGGCATCCAGCCGAGCGGGCTCTCGACGGCGTAGCCGCGACCGTGCACGCGGTCGACGATCCACTTGAGCACTCGCATGTTATCGCCGAAGCCGGGCCAGATGAACTTGCCGTTCTCGTCCTTACGGAACCAGTTGACTCGGAAGATCTGCGGCGGATCGGAAAGGCGACGCCCTACATTAAGCCAATGGCCGAAATAATCGGACATGTTGTAGCCGCAGAACGGCAGCATCGCCATTGGATCGCGGCGCATCGCTGCCTGGCCGATCGCGGCCGCCGTGGCTTCGGAACCCATCGTTGCGGCTATATAGACGCCATGGCACCAGTTGAAGGCCTGGAACACGAG
>DATBYR010000386.1:0-3496 GCA_036513565.1 Methylocella sp.
CGCGGCGCATCGCGCGCAACACGCAGCTGATTTTGATCCATGAGGCGAAGCTTGCGAAAGTCGCCGATCCAGCCGCCGGTGCCGGAAGTGTCGAGGCGTTGACGGACGAACTTTGCGGGCGCGCATGGAGCTTGTTGCAAACCATCGAGACGCAAGGCGGCATGACCGCTTCTCTTCGAGCGGGCGTGCCGCAAAGGGAGATCGCGGCGGCGGCGGCGGCGCGGCGCGAAGCCATCGCGCGACGCACGCTCGCGATCACCGGGACGAGCGCGTTTCCTCTACTTGGCGAAGCGCCGGTCAACGTGCTCGAACCAGCGCCCGCCGTGACCAATGAGAGTCCAGCGGCGGGAGACTGCGTTCCCCTGCCGTCGTGGCGCGACGCGGAGCCTTACGAGATCTTGCGCGCGGCTTCGGATGAACAATTCCACTTAACCGGGGAGCGGCCGAAAATATTTCTCGCCAATCTCGGGAGGCCGCAAGGCTTCGCGGCGGCTGCCGCTTTCGCCGTGAATTTTTTCGCGGCGGCAGGGATCGAGGCTGTGAGTAACGGGGCCTTCGAGACACCGCAACAGGCGGCAGGGGCGTTCCGCGCTTCCGGCTGCAAGGTCGCCTGCATTTGTGCCCCGCAGGCGGTTTCAATGCAAGCTCTGAGCGACGCCGCGCGGACTCTGCTCGGCGCCGGAGCGGCGCGCGTTTATCTCGCGGGACGCGAGCCAGGAGAGGCGGAAACGGCGTTGCTGGAGCCGGGGGTCACCGAATTTATTTGCGCTGGCGGCGATGCTCTGGCTATTCTGGAAGAAACGCTCGCTGTGGTCCTCGGCAAACGGCATAGCTAGAGGGTCAGGGAAGGGACAATAAAATGACGCCGGCAGGATATTCGGGACTCGCCGCCGTGCTCATTGGCATTGCCAGCGCGGCGCATGCGCAAGGCGGGGTCGCGACGCGGCAAAATCACGACGGTATCTACGCTGTCGATATCGTCACGCGGCAAGGCAGTTGCGACAGGGACTACCATTGGCTGATTGCTGTATCCGGCGGTCGCGTTAGCTCGGCGGGGGATACACTAATGGAAGCCTCCGGCACGATCAGCCGGCGCGGCAACGTGGCCTTGGCGTTCGAGCGTTTCGGCCAGATCGCCACGGTCACTGGAAAGCTCGCGAGGGGCGCAGGCTCGGGCACTTGGTCGTCGCCGACCTTGCTGTGCGCCGGTTCGTGGCGGGCCACAAGGCAAGGCTGAGACCGCCAAAGCCGCGCGGCTTTGGCGGAACGATGGTATTTTCGCGCGGGTCAAACTACAATCAGGGAATAAGCTTGGCACCCGGAAGGCTGCCCCATGAGCCGCGTTCCCGATTTTTCCAAGCTGCCGTTTGCCCGGGCGCCGGAGCAATTCGGCGATGTCCATGCGCGGCCCTGGTTGACGCTGGAAGGCATTGTCGTCGCGCCGGTCTACCGCGCAAGCGACATTGCCGGTCTCGACTATCTCGATAGTTTCCCCGGCATCGCGCCTTATGTGCGCGGCCCTTACCCCGCCATGTATGTCGAGCGGCCTTGGACCATCCGGCAATATGCGGGCTATTCGACCGCCGAAGAGTCGAATGCCTTCTACCGCCGCAATCTCGCCGCCGGGCAAAAGGGGCTTTCGGTCGCCTTCGACCTTCCGACACATCGTGGCTATGATTCGGATCATCCGCGCGTTGCCGCGGACGTCGGCATGGCCGGCGTCGCGATCGATTCGATTTACGACATGCGGACGCTTTTTTCGGGGATTCCACTTAACGAGATCTCGGTTTCGATGACGATGAGCGGCGCGGTTCTGCCAGTGCTCGCGCTCTATATCGCGGCGGCCGAGGAGCAAGGCGTCGCGGAAGCCGAGCTCGCCGGGACGATTCAGAACGATATTCTCAAGGAATTCATGGTGCGCAACACGTACATCTATCCGCCGAAGCCGTCGCTGCGGATCGTTTCCGACATTCTTGCCTTTACGGCGCGGCACATGCCGAAATTCAATTCGATCTCGATCTCCGGCTATCACATGCAGGAGGCGGGCGCGCCCGCAGATCTCGAACTCGGCTACACGCTGGCCGACGGGCTCGAATATGTCCGCGCCGGACTTGCGGGCGGTCTTAAGATCGATCGCTTCGCGCCGAGGCTGTCGTTTTTCTTCGGCGTTTCGATGAATTTTTTCATGGAGGTGGCGAAGCTGCGCGCCGCCCGCCTCCTCTGGGCGAAGCTCATGCAAGGCTTTCATCCGGTTAACGAAAAATCCCTCGTCCTGCGCACGCACACGCAAACATCCGGCTGGTCGCTCGCCGCGCGGGATGTTTTCAACAATATCGTGCGCACGCAGATCGAGGCGATGGCGGCGACGCAAGGCCAAACCCAATCCTTGCACACCAACGCGTTCGACGAGGCGTTGGCGCTGCCAAGCGATTTCTCGGCCCGCATCGCGCGCGACACTCAACTTTTCCTGCAACAGGAAAGCGGCACCACACGCCTCATAGATCCGTGGGGCGGCTCATACTATGTCGAGCACCTCACCGCGGCGCTCGTCGGCAGGGCTTTCGCGCATATCGAGGAGATCGAGGCGATCGGCGGCATGGCGAAGGCCATCGAGGCGGGCATCCCGAAACGCCGCATCGAGGAAGCCGCCACCAAGACCCAGGCCCGCATCGATAGCGGAATTGAAACAGTCATCGGGGTAAATAAATTCAAACCGGAGACAGTGGAAAATATTCAGATTTTGAAAGTCGATACGGCCGCCGTTCGCGCGCGGCAGATCGCCAAGCTCGAACGCTTAAAGGCCGAGCGCGATGCCGTGCAGGTGCAGGACGCGCTCGATGCCTTGACCGAAGGTGCGCGCGCCAATGCCAATCTTTTGGCGCTCGCGGTCGAGGCCGCGCGGGCCAAGGCGACAGTCGGCGAAATATCCTTCGCGCTCGAAAAAGTGTTTGGCCGCCATCGCGCGGGAATTGTGGCGGGTTCCGGGGTCTATGCGAAGGAATCGGGCGCCAGCTCAGAGGCCATCATGCGCGTCAAGGGTTTGGTCGACGCGTTCGCCGAAAACGAAGGGCGGCGTCCGCGCATCCTTGTCGCGAAAATCGGCCAGGATGGGCATGATCGCGGCCAGAAAGTCATCGCCTCCGCGCTCGGCGACCTTGGCTTTGAGGTCGAAATTGGCCCGCTGTTCGCGACGCCCGGGGAAGCCGCGCGGCAAGCAATTGAAAAAAATGTCCACATCGTTGGTGTCTCGTCGCTTGCCGCCGGGCATCTGACTTTCGTGCCGCAATTGCGCGCGGCGCTGTTGCGCGAAGGTGGCGCGAACATCATGATTGTCGTGGGCGGCGTCATTCCGCCGCAAGATTTCGACGCGCTGTACGCGGCCGGGGTGGCGGCGGTTTTTCCCCCAGGCACGGCGATTCCGGAAGCGGTGGCGCGGCTTATCGAGGAGCTGAACGATAAGCTCGGCTACCGGCAGAAGGATGTGGCGGAATAAGGA
>DATBYR010000387.1:0-11787 GCA_036513565.1 Methylocella sp.
TAAGAGGACGGGCCAGCCAGCATCGCATCCGGAGGCCCGCCCCGAGCTCAGCGATTGGCGGCGTCCGGGATGATGACGGCTTCCACCGCAACGCCGTTGAGGTCGGCGAGCGCCGAGCCGGTCGAGCTGAGCCCGTTCAGCGCGACCCCGTTCAACATGATTCCATTCAGCGCGACCCCGTTCACGGCGATTCCATTCAGGGACATTCCGTTCTGACAAGGGCCGTTACACTTGTGCCAGAAAGCTCCCGCAGGCGTGACGCAGGCCAGCAGCGTGGCGAGGGCCAAGGGCGCACCTATGACGTAGGCAGAACGAGAAACGTCTAACATCGCTTCCTCCATGGCAAAAAGTATGACGCTGGCAAATACGTATTGGCCGTTATCGCTTGCGCCAATTGGTTCAGAGAGGACGGAACTCCAGCCCTTCCTTTTTAGCGCTATAGCGCGCGTTTCCGGCCCTTGCGTCATGCGAATGTACGATACCGAGTTCAAGCAGCATTATGTTTTTGGAAATTCAGACGCTGGCAGGAGGACCGGGCAACGCGGTCTCGAAGAACCGGCGGATGAGTTCCGTCTGACGGTTAGTTCCGGTTTTCTCGAGAATGCGGCACGCGTGGGTGCGCGCCGTCGTCCCGCTGATCTTGAGCCGCGCCGCGGCCGCGGGAAGTCCATTTCCGCCAATAATTTCCTCAAGAACGCGTGTCTCGGCGGGCGTTAGCCCAAATCTTGCACTAAATCGCCGGATTTGGGCGCCAAAATCGGCGCTGGGATCGACGACGAAAACGGCAGCGGCAGGCCTCTCGATGTCGAAGATCGACATCGTGCGGCTCGCGGCAAGCGGGAAGATATGGGCGACAAGCGGCGGGCGATTTTCGCCGCGGGGCAGCTCAAGGGTCCCGCCGATATCGCCGTCGGCTCGATCAGGCCGCGCCCCGTCGCGCGCGAGCGCACGGAGGCGTTGGGTCAAAGCGGGGGTTGTGGCCGCGAGCCGCCCGTGTTCGTAGCGCAAGCCCATTTGGCACCGCACGAGGCTTTCGGCTTTGGCGTTGGCGAAGAGGACCCGGCAATCCTTTGCCAAAAGAATGACGGCGAAACCGGCTGCCGTGACCGCCAAGCCGAGTGACTCCGTTACCGCCCTGGCCCTGGAAAGGAGCTGATGGACCTCTGCTGCCCGCTTCAAATGCGGCGCAAGGGTTTCCAAGAGATTCCATTCCGCCGGTTCCACCCAAATCGCGTCGGGCGATCTTTGAAGGCCCAAATATCCGACCGCACCAGGCGTGCGCATAAGACCAATGCCAATGGAATCGGCCCATCCTTGCGGGCGCATAAATTCGTTATAAAATCGCGAGGCTTTGAAACCATCAGTCTGCGTAATGGAGGAGGCGGCCAACACTTGGCCCGAAGCGATTACCTGCACCGCCGAGTTCATAGGGTTTACTTTCTCATAGGTTTGGACGAAAGCGTCGGCATAGAATGGATCGCAATTGTACATTGCGGCCAAATTTGCTTCCTCGGCATGAATAGCGATGCCACCGGCGATTGATTTTGTTGCCGTGACGATGCGCTTGACGACCTCGTCCCAACCGGACGGATCGATAATGGCATCGTAAATCGCCGCGATGAGGTCAGTGTCGCCGGCCATTATCGAGGCCCCTCCCCGCAAGACGGCCCATGCGAGCTGGTCATTGTAATCCAACGACGCGCCCAGCGAAAGGCATGACGAAAAGCCCATGCTCGTTAGTATAAGCAAGCCTTCACCGTGAGGAAGCCCGAAGGGCTGTCTCGAAGGGTGAGCGCGCGTTTGGGAGCGGCCATCCTTCGAGACGGGCTCTTCGAGCCCTCCTCAGGATGAGGACGAGGCTTTCGAAACAGGCTCTTGGCGAGCCCGGCTCAATTCGCCAACCAGACCGTTTTTCCGCGCAACCTTACAAAAAACGTCCGCCGCCTGTAAGAGGCCTTGTAAGGTTTTGGGCGGGAACCGGACAAAAATGTCTCAGGTGAAACGTTTTGGTAAGATCCGCGCACTCTCGCCTTTGAGGCGCCGAACGGGCCGGCCCGAAGGCTGAGTTTATCGGATAAGCCATGCTTCGTTTTTTTCTCTCGCGTGTTTTGACGGCGGTTCCGGCGCTTTTCATCATCATCGCCCTTGCATTTTTCCTCATGCGTCTCGCGCCCGGCGGACCTTTTGATTCCGAGCGTGCGCTCGATCCGGAAATCGCCAAAAATCTGCGCCGGATTTATAAGCTCGACCGGCCCCTCCTCGAACAATTCTGGCTCTATCTGCAAAGCCTCGCCCATGGCGATCTTGGACCGAGCCTGCATTGGCGCGATTTTAGCGTCAACGAACTCTTTGCCAAGGCGCTACCGGTCTCGGCAACACTCGGCGCAAAAGCCATGCTTATCGCGATCCTGGCGGGCACGGCGCTTGGCGCAGCTGGCGCGATGAGCAAGAGCGCGATTGGCCCGCGCCTTGTCGATGGCGCGGCGATATTCGGCATCGTTCTGCCTGTTTTTGTCGTCGCGCCCCTGTTGCAGCTCGCTTTCGGCTTGTCGCTTCCCGCCTTGCCGGTCGGCGGCTGGAACGGTGGCGCGTGGCAAAACCAGGTCTTGCCGGTGATCACGCTCGCCTTGCCGCAGATCGCGATCGTCGCGCGGCTGATGCAAGCGGCGCTCCGCGATGCGCTGGCGATGCCGCATATCCGGACGCTGCGGGCTTTCGGAATGCCCGGCCATCACATTTACATTCATGCCCTTCGCGCCGCGTTTGCGCCGGTTGTATCTTATCTTGGCCTCGCCGCCGCCAATGTGCTCACCGGGTCGGTCGTGGTCGAGACCATTTTCGGGATTCCAGGCATGGGCCGCTATTTCGTCGATGGCGCGCTCGGCCGCGATTACACCCTGGTCATGGGCACGGTCATCGTCGTCGCGGCAGCTGTCCTTTTGTTCAATCTCATCGTCGATCTCATCCTCGCTTGGCTCGATCCGCGCGTGCGTTATGATGCGAGGCGCCGATGAGCGAGCGCGCGCCAGCGGTGCATTTGTCCCCGCGCAATCTGCCAACGCGGGCGAGCCTCGCCATCCTCGGTCTCATCGGGCTTCTTTGCCTAATTGGTCCGCTCGTTTCCGGCCATCCCTACCATCAGGTTTATCGCGATTACGTGCTCGTTCGCCCCTCGCCTTTCGCGCACCCGGACGCGCGTGAAACGCACGCGGCGCTGGAGGGGATAGCGCGGCGCATGCGTGTGGGTGTCGAATCTTTCCGCGCGGAGAGCGGCATATTGCATCTCACACTTAGCGCCGATAGGCCAATTGATTCTCGTGCTTTGCGGGCTTTTGAACGCTCCGACGTTTTCGGGCCCGCGCGGATTGTCGAAACGAATGGCGAAGGCCGCCGCCTTTCCATCGACGTGCCCTTGAAGCGGACGGTGTTTCTGTTCGGGACCGACGCCAACGGCCGCGATCTTTTTACAAGGACACTCATCGCTGGCCGCATTTCGCTCGCCGTGGGCCTGCTTGCCTCTTTCGTCGCCTTGACCATCGGCGTCGCCTATGGCGCGGTCGCGGGGTATGCCGGCGGGCGCATCGATGCGCTGATGATGCGTATCGTCGAGATCGTCTATGCGCTCCCCTTTATATTTTTCGTGATCGTCCTCGTCATGGTATTCGGCCGCCATTTCGTGCTGATTTTCGTGACGATCGGCGCCGTCGAGTGGCTCGACATGGCGCGGATCGTGCGCGGCCAGACGCTTTCGATCAAGCAAAGGGATTTTGTCGCCGCCGCCGAGGCGCTTGGCGCGAGCGCCCCGGCGATTCTGTGGCGCCATGTCATTCCCAATGCCTCGGGGCCTATCGCTGCCTATCTCGCCGTGCTCGTTCCGCGCGTGATCTTGCTCGAAAGCTTCGTGTCCTTTTTGGGCCTGGGCGTGCAGGAGCCGCTGACGAGCTGGGGCGTGCTCGTCGCCGATGGCGCTCGCAATATCCAAGGCTCTGTCCATCTTCTTATTTTTCCCGCGTTGTTTTTGGGGGCCACGCTCGGCGCGTTGCAGAGTCTTGGCAACGCATGGCAGGGCTCGCCCGGCGCCGGGAGCCGTTGATGGACGCTTGCGGAAAGCCGCTCTTCCGGGTGCGCGATCTTCGTGTGAACTACGGTCCGGCGTCTGTCGTCAAGGGGGTGAGCTTCACGCTCCGGCACGGCGAAACGGCGGCGATTGTCGGCGAATCCGGTTCCGGCAAGACCCAGACCGTGCTCGCCGCGCTAAAACTCCTGCCCCGCCAAGCGGTCACCACGGGTTCGGTAATCTTCGAGGACACCGAGCTTCTCGCGCTTTCGCGAAGGCGGCTCGATGCGCTTCTTGGCCGGCGTATCGCGATGATTTTTCAAGAGCCCATGTCGGCGCTCGATCCCTTGTTCACGGTGGGCGCCCAGATCGCCGCGATCCTGCGTCTCAAATCAGGCTTTTCGCGCCGCGCGGCCACGTCGCGGGCGAAGGAGCTTCTGGACCTCGCCGGCATTGCGGAGCCGGGGCGCCGCATCCATGCCTATCCGCATGAACTATCCGGCGGCCAGCGCCAGCGCGTCGCGATTGCCATGGCGATTGCCTGCAATCCCGATCTCTTGATCGCCGACGAACCCACGACGGCTCTCGACGTGACGGTTGCCGCACGAATCCTCGAACTTCTCGCAAAGCTCAAACAGAGTTTTGGCATGGCGATGATTTTTATCAGCCATGACCTTGGACTCGTGCGCCGGATCGCCGATAGCGTCCATGTGATGCGCGAGGGGGAAATCGTCGAAGCCGGGTCCGCCGCCGAGGTGGCCGCGAACCCGCGCCACGACTATACGCGCATGTTGCTCGCCGCCATGCCCCGCGCCCGTGCGCACATCCGAACGGATACATCTGTGCTATTGCGCGCGCAAAATATCGGCGTGCGGTTTTCGTTGCGTGGCAAGTTCTTGAGCGCGGCGCGGGAGATAAAGGCAGTGGATAATGTGAGCCTCTGGCTCAGCCAAGGGCGCACGCTCGGCATCGTCGGCGAATCGGGGTCTGGCAAATCGACGCTCGCCCGCGCGCTATTGAAACTCGTGCCGGCGAGCGGCATGATCAGCTTCGACGGGCGCGACCTCACGCGACTCGACAGGTCCGCGATGCGGCCGTTGCGGCGCTCCATGCAGCTCGTATTTCAAGACCCCTACGGCTCGCTGTCGCCCGCGATGCGCGTCGGCGATATCGTCACGGAGGGATTGCGCGTGCATGAACCGGCAATTAGCCGCAAGGAGCGCCACGCGCGGGCAGCCCTGGCACTTGAAGAGGTCTTCCTCGACCCCGGTTTGCGGCATCGGTTTCCCCAAGAGTTGTCCGGCGGGCAGCGGCAGCGGGTGGCGATCGCGCGGGCGATGATCCTAAAGCCGCGTCTCGTGGTGCTCGACGAGCCGACCTCTGCCCTCGATCGCGCGGTCCAAACCGGCATTCTAGCCCTGCTCGAACAATTGCAGGAGGCGCACGGCTTGACCTATGTGTTTATTAGTCACGACCTCGCCGTGATCCGCGCCATGACCGACGAGATCGCGGTGATGAAGGACGGGCGCATCATCGAACAAGGGGTGGCGCAAGAGATTGTCGAGCGTCCGCGCGAGCCCTATACAAGTGCGCTCATCGCGGCGGCGTTGCAAACCGAGGGCAAATAACTCTTTTCCAAAAGGTTAGTCCGACGTATTGATTTAAATTGCGTTAGTAAAAATCCCTCTCAGCTGCCGCGATAGTGTAGGAGATCAGAATGGTTCGGAAGCATTTAATAGCATATAGACTTGCTGCTTATGTGGCCGCATTCGTCACCGTCGGATACCCAAATACATTGCTAGCGAAACATTGTTCCTGCCGAAATATTGGTCATTCGCTTTGCATTCTTGATCCGCATCCAGGCGATCCGTATGCAGATGAATTTTGCACGAAATTATTTCAGGAATACATCAATAAACTGCTCCACGATATCCACCGTTCTCCGCCAAACCATCTCACAATACTTGGAACTGGTTATAGTATGTTATATGATATCGGGGGTGAGGAGAAAGGATACGGACTCTATTCATATGCATTACTTAACGATAATGATAGATCGGCTACGTTCCTGAAAGATGTATTTGAGGCTATCCCTGGCGCAGACAAAAAAGATACGGCTGCACAGCGTTCTCAAACCAATATTTTTTACATTCCGATGAAGAATGATAAGAAGAAACAACTGATGGAACAATTAAATACAGGCGGGGAACATCCTTTGGCATCGCACAATGCCTATGCAAAAAATCTGTATGACTACAGAATGTCTAGGAGGCTCCTGACAGATCATATCTGCCATTCGCCAGCGGAAGAGGTCAAGCCAGTGTGCGAAGGCGGTCTGTCCCTGTCCAGAGGGCCTTACATTTTCACCTATGCCCAACCAGCAAGTAAGCTCGACCCGGTGCCGCCGCCTTTCCTGTTCATCGATTTGAGCGACGTGCACGAACGCGCATTCCCTGAAATCGTCGACGCCTTCCTGGCGCAGGTGGAACGCAAGGACTTCAGCGATCGTGCGAAAATAGATACGTTAAGACTCAAGCTTCTGAGTATCGTTCTGACAGCGGCAGATTGGGTTTCGCCTGCGCAGAAAGCTATGGCCGACATCCTTCACGTAGCTAGCGGACCACCCGAGAGAGACAAAAAATAAGCTGGAGGCGATGATGCAACGCAGCCCAAGCGTGATTGTCGTGGCGATAGTCATAGCCGTGGGATACGGCGTAGCCTTCTCGCGGGTCTATCCATTGGTCCAGGTGGACGCCTCGATAGCGGCATTGTGCGCGATGCTGGGGCTCTTGACGGCCTTGGCAATTGCGGCCGCGTGGAAAGCCGTAACAAAAAAATAGAATTGCCCCGTAGCGCCTGCATCGAACCCACTCAGCAAGGTGTCCCATGCTTTTCGAAGGTCAAACGATCAAGGTTGATACGCAAGCCGGTGGACTCGCCGAACTGCGTTTCGAGCGCGGCGTTGAGGCCGTCAACAAACTCGACGCTCTAACATTCGGTGAACTGCGCCGCGCGATCAAGGCCATCGCGGCGACGCCCGCGATCCAAGGCGTCTTGATCACCAGCGCCAAGGACAATTTCATCGTAGGCGCCGATATTTTCGAATTCACCAGTGTCTTCAAGCTACCGGAAAAAGACATCGAGGTTTTTGTCGGGGTGAATAGCGATATCATCACCGCGCTGTCCGACCTTCCGGTACCAACGGTCACGGCGATCAACGGCCTCGCGCTCGGCGGCGGGCTCGAGGTCGCGCTCGCGGCCGACTATCGGGTGTTGTCGAGTGCCGCGAAAATCGGCTTTCCGGAGATTTCTCTGGGTCTATTCCCCGGCTATGGCGGCACCGTCCGCCTGCCGCGTCTGGCCGGTTTGGCGCCAAGTGCCGAGTGGATCATTTTTGGCGCGCAGCATAGCGCCGAGCAGGCGCTGCTAGCGGGCGCCGTCGATGCCGTCGCCGTGCCAGAGGAATTGCGCGCGGCTGCGCTCGCAATGCTCAAAATGGCAATCGAGGGCAAGGCCGATTGGCAAGCCCGGCGGAACCACATGAATCAAAACCTCGGGCTTGCCAAGGAAGAGGCCGTGTCTCTTCTTGCCGATGCCAGGGCGCAGGCGGCGAAGGCCCTGCCGCATCTGTCGGCGGCGCATTTCGCGGTCGAGTTGCTGGAAAAAGCCTCGGATCTCGACCGCGACGCGGCCTTGGCGCTCGAAGCCAAGACTTTCGCAAAGGTGGCGAAGACGCAAGCGGCCTCCTCGCTTGTTACGGTTTTCGTCAACGAGCAAGCCGTGAAGAAGACCATCCGCCGTTATGCCAAGGACGCGCCGAGGGTAGCAAAGGCGGCCGTCGCGGGGGCTGGAATCATGGGCGGCGGCATCGCCTATCAAAGCGCCTCGCGCGGCGTCCCGATCGTCATGAAGGATATTTCGGCCACCGCCCTCGACCTTGGAATGTCGGAAGCGCGCAAATTGCTCGCCAAATCCGTCGAGACCGGAAGGCTCACGCAGGACAAGGCCGATGCGGTCATAGGCTCGATCACGCCAAGCCTCACCTATGAAGGTTTCGACGCCGCCGATGTGGTGGTCGAGGCCGTCGTCGAAAACCTCGCGGTGAAGCAAGCGGTGTTGCGCGAGATCGAAGGGCTTGTTAGCCCCGACGCAATCCTCGCCTCGAATACGTCGTCCTTGCGGATCGGCGCTTTGGCGGAGGGTCTGCGGCGCCCGGAAAATTTTTTGGGGATGCATTTTTTCAATCCCGTACCAAGAATCCCGCTCGTCGAAGTGGTTCGCGGCGCCAAAACGTCTGCCCAAGCCATCGCGGCGGTCACCGGCTATGCGGCCGCGATGGGCAAGACGCCGATTGTTGTCGAGGACTGCCCTGGGTTTGCCGTCAACCGCACGCTCACGCCTTATCTCATCGCGTTTCTGCGGCTCGTTCACGACGGCGCCGGTTTTCATGAGATCGACAAGGCGATGGAAGTCTTCGGCTGGCCGATGGGACCGGCCTATCTCATCGACATCATCGGCATGGATATTGCGTACCATGTCCTCGAGATCATCTCGGCGGGTTATGCGCCGCGCATGGACGTGCCTTTCGAGACGGCGCTCGAAATTCTCTTACGCGACGGGCGCCTTGGCCAGAAGAATGGCCATGGCTTTTATAAATACGAGAACGATCCTAAAGGCCGCCCGCGCAAGGACATCGACCCGGAGACGGTGCGCCTGCTCGCGGCCGGGCAATCCTATTGCAAGACCCGCATTGGCGAGGAGGAGATTGCCGCGCGAATGATGCTGCCGTTGATCCTCGAGGCGGCGCGTTGTGTCGAGGATGGCATCGCCGCTTCGCCGGGGCAGATGGACATGTGCCTCATTCTCGGCCTCGGCCTGCCACGCTATCTCGGCGGCGCGCTCAAATACGCGGATTACCTGGGGCTCAAAACCGTCGTCGATCGCTGCGACAACTGGGCGGGCCTTAGCCCAATCTACCGCCCGAGCGAGCGCCTGCGCGCCATGGCCGCCGCCGGCGAAGTTTTCTATCCCGCATAAGCGCTCCATCGATACGGGAGGTCGCATGCTTAGCTTTCACGCCGTCGGCAAGGGCAATATTGAGGTCGCGATGGAAGGCAAGACGGTTCCATCCGGGATAAACTGGATCGACGCCGTGCGGCCAGATGCGCGGGAGATAGCCTTTCTGGAACGCACGCTCGGAATCGAAGTGCCGGCACTCGAAGCGCTCTCCGAAATCGAAACGTCGAGCAGGCTGCGCAGCGAGAAAGACTGGCTCTATCTCAGCATTCCCATGATCCATCGAGAAGGCGGATTCATGCCCGCGCTGACGCCGCTCGGCTTCGTGTTGTCGAAGGACGTTCTCCTGACCGTCCGTTACGAGCATATGAAAGCCTTCGACGACGTGCTGGAAACTATTTCGCGGTGTCCGGCGCAAGCGGGCGGTCCTGGCGCCTTGCTCGCCATTTTGGAAGTGATCGTCGATCATGCCGCCGACGTGTTGGAAGGCGCCGGCAGCGATCTCGATTGCCTGTCCGAGGAAATTTTTGGCACGAATGCCGCCAACGTCCGGCGCCACAAGCCGCGCGAGGATGGCGAGCAATTGCGTCTCGTGCTGCGCAAGGTCGGACGCACCGGCGATCTAACCTCGAAGATCGAAGACCTGCTTTTGGGCATGGCGCGCATGGTGCCCTATGTCGCGGCCAATGCGGCGCCCTATCTCGAAGCCGGCATACGCGCAAAGCTCAAAAGCCTGCAACGCGACATCGCGTCCCTTAACGATTACGAGACGCATCTGACGGATAAGATCCAATTTTTGCTCGATGCCACCTTGGGGCTGACGAACATCGATCAAAACAATATTTTCAGAATTCTGACCGTCGTCTCCGTGATTGGCATTCCGCCGACCTTTGTCGCGAGCATGTATGGCATGAACTTCAAGAACATTCCCGAATATGACTGGTTCTACGGTTATCAATATGGGCTCTTGCTCATCGCGCTCAGCGCGATCGTCCCGATCATATGGTTCAAATGGCGCGGCTGGTGGTAGATGCGGAGGGGGGTCACCGCTCGCGACTTGCCATGACCGGGGAACAGTTGGCCGCGCGACTTCTCTATCGCGATGGGCTCATGCTCGTCATCGACAAGCCGGCCGGGATCGCCGTCCATCGCGGCCCGAAGGGCGGCGAAAATCTCGAAGATTATTTCCATGCGCTGCGCTTTGGCTTGCCGCGTAACCCGGCCCTCGTGCATAGGCTGGATCGCGATACGTCGGGCTGCCTGGTGCTCGGGCGGCACCACAAGGCGCTCGAAAAGCTCGGCCTACTGTTCAAGCAAGGCAAGATCGCAAAGACCTATTGGGCGATCGTGGAAGGAAACCCGGCGCAAGACGAAGGCATGATCGACCTGCCGCTCGGGCGTCTCGACCCCGGTCGCGGCTGGTGGATGAAGACCGATCCTTTGGGCCTCCCTTCGCAAACATCCTGGCGGGTCTTGGGACGCTCGCCCGGCCGCGCATTTCTGGAGCTTGCGCCGCTAACCGGGCGCACACACCAACTTCGAGTTCACTGCGCGGCGCTAGGCCTGCCGATCCTGGGCGATGCCATCTACGGGCATGGCGGGGCAACGAGTTTGCAGCTGCATGCCAGGACGATCACGGTTCCCCTTTACAAAAACAAGGACGCGGTAAAGGTCGAGGCACCGCTGCCTGGACATATGCGCGAGGCGCTGGCCGCGTTTGGCTAATCCGGAGAGCCAGGCGGGCCGAAGACACAAGGGGCGAGGGGACCCTGAAGTATTACTCAGTTCATGAATATGAGAACATTCAGGCGGCCGGCAAACCCTCCAAACTTGCCATTACCGCTCGCGCGAGAAAGCTCCCCCTTTTCGCAACCAACATGGCGAACAGCTTTGGGAGGTTTGCCATACGACGGCTGCCAAGCTGCTAGGGTTCCGGCAGATCAGACCAAGACGGCGTTGGAACCGACAGCGCCCAACGGCGTTTAGGGGTGCAAGGTGCGGCGGCCAAACGTTGCCGCACCTTCGAAACCAAAGGAGTTTGCAATGGATTGGAATCGCATCGAAGGCAACTGGAAGCAGTTCAAAGGCAAGATCAAGGAGCAATGGGGTCATCTTACGGATGACGATCTCGACAAAATTGCCGGCAAGCGCGAGCAGCTTGAAGGGAAGATTCAGGAACGCGCCGGGATCACCAAGGACGCGGCGCGCAAGGATGTCGACGACTGGCTGAAGAAGCAGCAGTGATCGAGTCTTGACGCACCCGAGCGTGCCGCCTCGAGTGCGCGACGTCGAGGGCCGCATCGGGCTAGCCTCCCGCCCGATGCGGCCCTCGACGGGAACTTTTTGAGCCGGTTGGACTTCTAGGGCCGGCGGGGCTGCACTGCATCCCGCGAGAAGGAATCTCCCGGCGCAAAGCGCCGCCGGGGGTGGCTCAAAAAGAGGAACCAACCATGGACAATCATGACGTGATCGCGACGTTGAACGGTCTACTTGAAATAAGCCGCGATGGAGAACAAGGTTTCCAAACGTGTGCCGAAGGCGTTGAGAGCCCTAATCTCAAGGCGCTATTCGAAGCAGCGGCGCGGCGTTGCGCCGAGGGCGCGGCGGAACTGGATGCCAAGGTTCGCAGTCTCGGCGGCGAGCCCGCGCAGGGCGGCTCCATAAGCGGCTCGATGCATCGCGCCTGGACCAACATAAAGTCCACCATCACCGGC
>DATBYR010000388.1:0-9744 GCA_036513565.1 Methylocella sp.
ACCGGACCCTCGCCTTCGGCCGCCGAGATCAGGGTTTCGCCGCCGATACGCACCTTGACGACCGCCTCCGCCACCGAGACGAGTTCGCCTTGCGCATTGTGGCGGCGCTCGACATCGACGCGAAAGCGTTCGACCTCGAAAAATTCCGGCACCTGCCCGAGAATCCGACGGGCGAGAAGCTCGAACGAGGCATCCGCGCCCTCATAGGCATAGCCAAGCGATTCCTTTTGCTTGACTTCGTCGAGGAGACGCGCGACCCGAGAATCGTCCTTGTCGAGACGTACCCCGATTCGCTCCAGTTCGGCAAGGATGTTCGATTTCCCCGCCTGGTCCGACACCAAAAGCCGGCGCTTGTTGCCGACCGCCTCTGGCATGATATGCTCGTAGGTCTTCGGCTCCTTCATTACCGCCGAGGCATGAATCCCTGCCTTGGTCGCGAAAGCCGAGGCGCCGACGTAGGGCGCGTGCCGGTTGGGCGCGCTATTGAGCAATTCGTCGAGGGTGTGACTGACTTTGGTCAGTGTCGCGAGCTTTTCCGGTGTCACGCCGATTTCGAATTTTTCGGCGAAATCGCGCTTCAACAGAAGCGTTGGGATCAGCGAGACGAGATTGGCGTTACCGCACCGCTCGCCAAGGCCATTCAGCGCGCCTTGAATGTGCCGCGCCCCGGCGCGAACGGCTGCAAGCGAATTGGCGACCGCGTTGCCGGTGTCGTCGTGCGCATGAATGCCGACGTACGAGCCCGGCACATGCGCGGCAACTTCCTCGACAATCCTTGCGATCTCGTGCGGCAGCGTTCCGCCATTGGTGTCGCAGAGAACGATCCATCGGGCCCCCGCCGCGTAGGCCATCTTTGCGCAGGAAAGCGCATAGTCGCGGTTGGCTTTAAAGCCGTCAAAAAAATGTTCGCAGTCGAGGATCGCCTCGCGGCCTTTCGCAAGCGCCGCCTCGATCGACTGGCGGATGTTTTCGAGGTTCTCCTGAAGCGTGCAGCCGAGCACCATGTGAACATGAAAATCCCAGGCCTTGGCCACGAAGGTGATGACATCGGCATCGGCGTTTAGAAGGCTTGCCACGCCCGGATCGTTGGCGGCGGAGCGGCCCGCCCTTTTGGTCATGCCAAACGCCGCGAAACGCGCGGTCTTTAGCTTGGGCCTTTGCGCGAAAAATTCCGTATCGAGCGGATTGGCGCCGGGATAGCCGCCCTCGATACAATCGACGCCGAGACCGTCGAGCAGCGCCGCGATACGGCGTTTGTCGGCGAGCGAGAAATCGACGCCCGCCATTTGCGCGCCGTCGCGCAAGGTCGTGTCGAATAGGGTGAGCTTTTCGCGGGTCATGTACCCTCTCCTATTGGAAAGGCATGGCCCCGAAGGCGGGGGGTGCGGGATTGCGTTCTTTGGCGATCCGTCGCAAACCTTATTGGATGTCGAACCATCTGACCCACATCGCGCGGCATCTTCGTTGGCAAAGCACGTCTTCCGAAGACCTGCTTTGCCGGCAACTTCGCGGGCGCAGGCTTGATGGTTTGAAATTCCGAAGGCAAACGCCAATTGCGGGCTTCATCGCCGACTTCTGCTGCTATGACCTCGGTCTTACGATCGAAATCGACGGCAAGCATCATCTTGATCAAATCAAGCACGATATGGCACGACGCACGTTGATCGAGGCGCATGGGTTCCTGGAACTTCGTTTCACCAATGATGAAGTGAAGGAACGACTCGATTGGGTCATCGAGGAAATACGAAGAGCAGCCGACATGGCGCGGGCTCGCTACCCAAGAGACCCATTTCCACGCAACAAGTGACCGCGCAAGACCCTCTCCCTTGGGGAGAGGGTGCCGCCGGAGGCGGCGGGTGAGGGGTTGCGGTCTCGCTCGACAAAGGCGCTTAGCATGGAACAACGCGAGAGTTGAGGCTAGGCTCGAAGATTGCTGCCCCTCACCCGGCCGCTTCGCGGCCTCCCTCTCCCTCTGGGAGAGGGAGGTGCCGCCCCTCCGCAAGAGGATCATCGCTTCACCTCCCATGTTGTTGTGCCGTCCTTGTTGTCTTTGAGCGCGACACCCATGGCGTCGAGTTCGACACGGATGCGGTCGGATTCAGCCCAGTTTTTGTTTTTGCGCGCAGCTTCTCGCGCCGTGATGAGAGCTGCAACTTCACTCTCACTTAGCCCAATTTTCTGCAAATAATCCCTCCGAATACGTTTTCTAGTTTCGAGATCTTCCTCGACTACGGCGGACATGGCGGCTGTATCGGGAGCCTCTGTCGCCGCCGTTATGGCGGCGATTCCGAGCAGCAACCTCTCAAAATTCTTAGTCCGAATGCGGATTCCAAGTAATTCAAGCGCTGCCTTCAATTGTGAGGCGGCTTCCCTGTTATTGTGGCGCGATCTAGCGAACAGCCCGTGCATCGCTGCTAGGGCAGCTGGAGTATTGAGATCATCTAGCACTGGCTGAAGAACCGACTCTGGAACTTTCGCATCGTCAGGGAAGTTGCGGGTTGCGAGGAACCATTCTCCGCACGTCGCTTCCGCCTCCTCCAGCGCCTTCACCGTGAAATCGATCGGCTGGCGGTAATGCGTTCTCAAAATCGCAAGCCGCAGCACTTCGCCCGGCCAACTCCTGCCCCCGAATTTATCCGTATGCAAAAGCTCGTGGATCGTCACGAAATTCCCCAGGCTCTTCGACATCTTCTCCCCCTCGACCTGCAAGAATCCGTTGTGCATCCAGACATTGGCCATCACATCGTGTCCGAAGGCGGAGCAGCTTTGCGCCATCTCGTTTTCATGATGCGGGAAAAGGAGGTCGATGCCGCCTCCGTGAATGTCGAACACCTCGCCGAGATGTTTCCAGCTCATCGCCGAGCACTCGATGTGCCAGCCGGGACGGCCACGCCCCCAAGGGCTCACCCAGCCGGGCTCGCCGGGGCTTGAAGGCTTCCATAAGACAAAATCCATCGGCCCGCGCTTATAGGGCGCGACCTCGACCCGCGCGCCCGCGATCATTTCGTCGAGCGGACGCTTCGATAGTTTGCCATAGGCGGCCATCGAGGGCACATCGAACAGCACATGGCCTTCCGCCACATAGGCATGGCCCTTGGCGATGAGCTTTTCGATGAGTGCGATCATCTCGGCGATATTGTCTGTCGCGCGTGGCTCGACGGTTGGCGCCAAGCAGCCGAGCGCCTTCGCGTCTTCGTGAAAAACCTTCGTCATTTCATCCGTGAGCACGCGGATATCGACCCCGCGCTCCGCCGCGCGCGCGTTGATCTTGTCGTCGACGTCGGTGATGTTGCGGACGTAGGTGACATTGTTCTCGCCGTATTCACGACGCAGCAGGCGGAAGAGCACGTCGAAGACGATCAACATGCGCCCGTTGCCGATGTGCAGATGGTCGTAAACGGTCGGGCCGCAGGCATAGAGGCGCACATTCGCGGGATCGAGCGGCGCGAAAAACTCTTTTTGGCGGGTCAGCGTATTGTAGAGCCGCAATGGCATGTGGTCCCCTTGTGCCTGCGCTGGCCCGGGGCATCAAAGTCGAACTCTTGGATCGAGGACGCGACGGCTCCAGCCAGGGGCAAGGCTAGGCGTTACAAATAGTGATCGTAATGAGGGTCCGGCAAGCGCCGGTCAAGCGCGTCATCTGGTGACTATGCGCGCGGAATGCTCTATTGGTCAAGCTTGGTGTTTAATTGCCGGTTCACGTCGGCGCATTAAGAGAATTTTCAAGCGCTTTCGCTATAAATTTCCTCTCGGTTCTCGCCAATTCTTGTAGATCCATGTCGATTGTGATCATCCCGTTTGCCAAAATAACGCTCGCCGCCGACGGCTCCCGCAAGTTGTTTAGCCTTGTGCTTTTCTTCCTCGGCGGAATTTTGGCCGCCTTCGCCCTCAAAATTCCTGCGGGGGCGGTCGAAAGCCGGACATTGATCATTCCGCCGAATGACGGCTACGGTTTCGAGGAATGTCTCAAGCCGGGTTCGCAGTGCGGCCTCGTAGTGGCAGATGCCTGGTGCAAGGCGCATGGATTTGCCGGCTCGAACGGCTTTGGCCCGGCGGATAAGGCGGCCGGCGCGATGGACGAGGCGTCCCGATCCAGCATAGAGCCTGGCTCCTTCCACGTCACCTGCGGCGACCGTGTCAACTAGCTCGCTTCAGAGGATAATAAAGTTCCCTAAGGCCTTCACACCTTGCCGAACAATGACTTCGGCCGAGTTTGATCGGCCCGGATCAGCACGCCGCTTTACTTTCGAAGCGCAGCGAGCATGTCCCCGCGCGTCTTTTTTCCGAATATGAAATATTTGATGACTTCATTCGCCACATAGCAATCGAGATTCATAACATTCCGTTTTCGCGATTTTCGTCCGGTCCTGCCTCCCGGACATGGCCGCACTATATGTGGACATGGTAAGGCCACGAATGGACGCCAATTTCATTGTTCGATGCAATACCGGCTTGGCAAGTGACCCCCAAGGGCCCCAAGAGACCTGCATGCATTCCGGCCCGGCCCTTAGAGAATCATTCACGCGTTTTGGCGCCTGCTTAAGGATAGCCATGGGCGGCGTGACCCTCGTCCTCTCCCTGGGTCCGGCCTCGTCGCAACCGATCGGTTGCGGAGAACTAGCGGCGCGGATCACCGCGCTCGGCGAAGGCAGCCAGACGTATTTGAACCACTATGGCGGCGCCGCGCAAAAACAGCGCGCGGAACTCGATCGCACGATCCGCTATGCGCGTGCGCTCGGCTGCGACCGGGGTCAATTCCTTTTGTTCGACGCGCCGCCGCCGCAATGCCCGGGCCTTAACGCGCAAATGCAACAAATGCAGGCGAAACTTGCCCAATACCAAGGAAGCAGGGATCCCGCCGGCAATGCAGCGGCGAGGCAGCAACTGACCGCGCGCTACAATGCATATTGCCGGGGCCAGGTCCAGGCTGCTGGCCAACCACGCGAGCGGGGTTTTTTCGAATCGCTTTTCGGGATCTTTGGACCCAATCCAAATCCGTTCTCTTTCGGTCAGCAGCCCCGGATCGAAGAGGTCCTCCCTCTGCCCGGCGAAGACCTCACCCCACGCGGCGGTTCGCAGGCGGTGTGCGTGCGAGACTGCGACGGCGGTTTTTTCCCGCTCGATTTGTCCGTGCGGCAAAGCGATCCGGGCCAACTGACTGGCCTTTGTCAGGCCCTCTGCCCGAATACCGCGGTCAGCGTCTACACACGTTCCCCGAGCCAGGACATCAATACCGCCGTCTCGCTCGACGGCGACACGCCCTATTCCGATATGCCCAACGCCCTAAAATTCGAGAAAACTTTCGATCCTGCCTGCACCTGCAAACCGGCTGGGCAATCCTGGGCCGAGGCGCTTGAGGGGGCCGAACAGATGCTTGGACGCGAACGCAAGAGCGATATCATGGTCACTCCCGAAAAATCGGCGGAATTGGCAAAGCCGAAATTCGAAAAGGCGGCGCCACCGGGGCCAGGCACCCAACCCTCCGCGGCCAAGGAAGACCCGGCGGGGAAGAATTCCGCGAACGCCGAAGGGCAAGCCGGGACCCAGGAGGTCATTGGCCCCGATGGGGTCAAGCGGCGCGTCCGGATAATCGTGCCGCCGCTTTAGTTTTGCCAATCAAAGGCAAAAGCGCCGCGAGTTCGGGTCCGTTGTCGCGGCCGGTCAAGGCTTGACGCAAGGGATGAAACAGCGCCTTCCCCTTGCGTCCGGTGGCGGCCTGCAAGACCTTTGTCCAATTCGCCCAGACGGTTTCGTCCCAAGGTTCAGTGGGCAGGGTTTCGCGTGCCACCGCCAGGTACTCGGCCTCCTCGACGACCGGCGCGATCTCGCCAGCGACGACGCGCCACCAGTCAACCACATCGAGAAAGGCCGAAAGATTCCCGCGCGTGGCGAGCCAGAAGGGTTTCGCCTTGTGGCCGGCGATATCATACGCTTTGAGCCTCTCGCGCACCGCGTCAAAACTTAACCCATGCAGAGTGCGCGCCGACAGCGCGGCGAGTTCCGCAGGATCGAACCGCGCAACCGTCCGGGAGAGCTTCGCGAGATCGAGCGAAGCCGCGAGTTCGTCAAGGCTGCCGACCGGATGCAGAGCCACGGAAGATCCGGTCAAAACCCCAGCCGCCGCGACGGCGAGCGATTCGATTCCGGAATCGCGCAATGCGCCGATCGACAACGCGCCGGAACGTTTCGAGAGCGCTTCGCCGCTGGCCGAAGACAAAAGGTTGTGATGCGCGAAGGAAGGCAGCCTGCCCGGCCCGGCCAAAACCTCGAAAAGCTGCATTTGCACCGCCGTATTGGTCACATGGTCTTCGCCCCGGATGATATGGGTGATTTTCTGCTCGATGTCGTCCACGACCGACGGCAATGTATAGAGATAAGTTCCATCCTCCCGCAGCAGCACCGGATCGGACAAGGAGGCGCAATCAATATGGCTCTCGCCACGCACGAGATCGGTCCAACGCACGATTTCGTGGTCGAGTTTGAAGCGCCAGTGCGGCCTTCGGCCCTCGGTCTCAAGGCGTGCCCGTTCCAAACCTGACAGAGCGAGCGCCGCCCTATCGTAGACGAGGGGCAGGCCGCGCGCTTGCTGGCGCTGGCGTTTGCGGTCGAGTTCCACGGCGCTTTCGTAGCAAGGATACAGCCGTCCAGCCTCGCGCAGTTTTTTGGCGGCGGCGCGGTAAAGCCCAAATCGTCCCGACTGGCGCAAAACCGCATCCGGCACAATGCCAAGCCAGGCGAGATCGACCTCGATCGCCTGGGCGAACTCCTCCTTGGAGCGTTCCACATCGGTGTCATCGAACCGAAGAATAAATTCGCCATGGTGTTTTCTTGCGTAGAGGAAGTTCAACAGGGCCGTCCGCGCGTTGCCAATGTGAATGCGGCCGGTCGGCGATGGAGCGAAGCGGACGATTGGATGCGGCATGTGTTATCCCGAGAGGTAAGAAACCGCGAAAATACGTCTCGAACCATCGAAAATGAGCTTGTTCGGCGTACTCCCAAAGGCCCGTACCGGACTTCTTGAAGGCCGGGACTTTACTTTCAATAAGTACCTGAAACACAGAGCGTTTCCAGGCGCGTGCCTAGGCCGTTCTCCGCAAAAATCGGATAGTAGCCCGGGAGCCTGACGATGGCGATGGCAGATGCGACGGCGGGGTTTTGCTTTTTCTTGACCTTTCTCAATCTCATCAAGTATCGGGCTTGCGGCGATCCGGACAAGGCCCAGGCCCGAAGGTGCGGTCAAAGTCGCGGAGCGGACCGAGAGCCTGCCGACATCCACCATCGAAGTTGACCCTAGGCCAAAGTCCCCGGCTTTGGCAAAGCGTCAATCACGCTTATTTGATCCCATTTGCGTTTCCAAAGGGATCGATCTAAACAAAAAGTGGAACCAGCTTCGATTTAGCCCGTTGCAAAGGCACGCAAGACTTGAAGGAGAAATGCAATGGGACTAGGACGCGGTGCTCTGCTTTGGCTGCTAGGAATACCTCTGCCAATTATAATTCTGCTGATTCTTTTTTGGCGCTAAGAATATGGCCGAAGTGGCCAGGTCACTTCGGCCATATGCTCGCCGTTTTGCATTGCCGAACCGGATAGCGCGCGGAAAATTTGGCCCCTAGAGGCGGATGGCGCCGCCACCCTGTGCTACAGGACAGCAGTAACGAGCATACCGGCTACCGCAGCCGCCATGACGGCGGTCGCCAGCCACCCCGTCAAACGCAAAATGCCGGTCACCGTAAATTGGCCCATGACCTTCGGATTGGCGGTAAGAAGCATCATCAGGATCATCACCGGCACCGCCACTACACCGTTGATGACCGCCGACCAGAATAGTGCCTGGATCGGATTGAATGACGTAAAATTCAATGCAACCCCAACCAATGTGGCGATCGCCAAGGTCGCATAAAACGCCTTGGCTTGAAGCGGCTGCCGCGCTAGTCCGGTCGGCCATTTCCGGGCTTCGCCGATAGCATAAGCGGCCGAACCAGCGAGTACGGGAATCGCCAGAAGGCCAGTGCCCAAAATACCCAAGGTAAAGACGGTGAAGGCAAATCGTCCGGCTACGGGACGCAGTGCTTCGGCGGCCTGGCTTGAGGTTTGAATGTTGGTGATCCCGTGGACATGCAAAGTGGCGGCGGTGGTGACTATGATCGCAATCGCCACAAGATTTGAAAATGCCATGCCGATGTAGGTGTCCAGCCGAATGCGCCCCAGCGCGCTCTCCGCCTGATGCGGCGCGTATTTCAGCGGGTCGCGGTTGGACGTCGCTTCCACGTCCTCGACTTCTTGTGATGCCTGCCAAAAGAATAAATATGGGCTAATTGTGGTCCCGAGAATGGCGACCACGGATGTCCAGAATGCCGTACTCGTGGAGAGCGTGGGTATGAAAAGGCCGCGAATCATTTCCCCCCAAGGAATATGCACCGCCATGACAGTGCCAAAGTAGGCAAACAGGCTGACCGTCAGCCACTTAAGAACCGAGACGTAGCGCGTGTACTGAACGAAGATTTGGAGCACCACACACAAAACGCCGGCGAGCACGACATATAAGAGGTGCGTACCACCAATTAGCAAGCTCAAGGCATCGCCCATCGCGCCGAGATCGGCTGCAATGTTAATCGTGTTGGCGATAAAGAGGAGGCCGACGATGGCGCTGAGCAGCCGAGCCGGATAATGACGGCGGATATTACCGGCGACTCCGCGCCCGGTCGTGCGACCGATCCTGCCGCTGATCTCTTGGATGGCCGCCATCAATGGATAGCTGAATAGCATCGTCCAGGAAATGCTGAAGCCGAACTGCGCGCCCACCTGGGAATAGGTCGCAATCCCGCTAGGATCGTCGTCCGAGGCACCCGTAATCAGTCCCGGCCCAAGAATGCTTAGCACTCGGGATTTCGCGGGATTCTCTGTTTCGTCTGGTTTCGCCAACGCCATCCGTCCCTCTAGATCTTGAACGAACGGCGCCGCTCACAGCTTGCTAGGAATGGGCTTCTGCCGCATGGCGCCGTCTGATAGAGGCGGCTTTTTTCGCCGTGGCTGACTTGCTTTCGAACGAACGCGCGGCGGATGCCTTGCCCCCCTTCTCACCGCCTTTGTGGGCGGCGGGGTGACCAGTGGACTTAGTGGACTTGCCCTTTCCGGACCCAGATTTTTTGCCGCCCCCATCGTCCTTATTAAACAGTTGCCCAGGCCCGCCGCTCGGCTTCAGCTTGCGGAACTCCGCGGTTTTCATAACTCTCGGCGATATGATCAGCTTTGCGTTCCTGTTTGTCGGTATATTTGGATTTATCGCCTCTTGGCATAGGGAGCCCTCCTCGCGCGAAATGTTTTAAACGCGGGTCCCGCGCATCGGTTCCACAGGCGCGCGCCAATAGACGCGATCTATTCCGCCGGGAACTTTTTAGGGCCGGTTGGTCTTCTAAGTACGTCGGAAGGAACCTCCGCCGCAGAGCGCGGTAGGGGGTGGCTCAAAAAGAGGAACCAACCATGGACAATCATGACGTGATCGCGACGTTGAACGGCCTACTTGAAATAAGCCGCGATGGAGAACAAGGTTTCCACGCGTGCGCCGAAGGGGTTCAGAGCGCTAACTTAAAGGCGCTACTCGAGGCAGCGGCGCGGCGTTGCGCCGAGGGCGCGGCGGAACTGGATGCCAAGGTTCGCAGTCTCGGCGGCGAGCCCGCGCAGGGCGGCTCCATAAGCGGCTCGATGCATCGCGCCTGGACCAACATAAAGTCCACCATCACCGGC
>DATBYR010000389.1:0-2070 GCA_036513565.1 Methylocella sp.
GACGGCGCCCCTGCGCTCGCGCAAAAAATGCCAGGGCACGATGTTTGCGTGGTGTTCCATGATCGAAAGGACGATCTCGTCGCCTTCCTTGATGAAGGCCTCGCCGAAAGAGGCCGCGACCAGATTGATTGCTTCAGTCGCGGATTTCGTGAAGACGATCTCGCTGGCAGACTCGGCGTTGAGGAAGGTGCGCACGCTTTCCCGCGCGGCCTCATAGGCATCGGTCGCGGCGTTGGCCAGATAATGCAGGCCGCGATGAACGTTGGCATATTCATGATAGGTCGCATGGAGCATCCGCTCGACGACTTGCCTAGGCTTTTGCGCCGAAGCGGCGTTGTCGAGATAGACGAGCGGCTTGCCATAGACCGTGGTTGCCAGGATGGGAAAATCCTCGCGGAGAGAGGCAATTTCGAGCGGCGCGTCCACGCCGATATGCTTGTTCATTCGTTGCTCCAATTGGCGCTCCGCGCCGAGGCCACACTACCCAGGCGATCACGCCCGCGACGGCGCCACCGTGGGCCGATACCGCGCGGAAAGCCAAGCGCTCACCACACGGCGATAGGCATCGATCAACCCTTCATGCCCGATCCCGTCGATCAATTCCCCCGCGAAGGCTTCTAGCAAAAGCGCCTCGGCTTGCGCGAAAGGCAATCCTCTGGTCTGAAGATAGAACAACTGGTCGAGGTCCAAGCCGCCGCACGTCGCGCCGTGCCCGCAGGCAACGTCGTCGGCGAAGATTTCAAGCTCCGGTTTGCTGTTCATCGCGGCCATATCGGACAACAGCATTGCCTTGCAAAGCATCTTGCCATCGGTCTTTTGCGCCCCAGGCGCGACATGGATCTTGCCCTGGAATACGCCGGTTGCTTCCTCGTCGAGAATATATTTGAAGGTTTCACGGCTCACGCAACCTGGCGCCTCGTGCTGGACGCGCAAGGTCGTATCGGCATGTTCGCGGCCGCCGAGAAGGGACACGCCGCTGAGCGATGTTTCCGACTCCGCGCCCTCGAACCGGACAAACATCTGCCGCCGCACAAGGCCGATGCCGGCGATGAGCGCGAAACTGTCAAACTTCGCCCTGGCGCCGATTCGCACCATTACGCTTTCGAGCCGCACACCACCCGGAGCGGTTCCCGTCACCATCGCCGTATGAGCGAGCTTCGCGTGGTCGCCGAGCGAGACAATGAGACAGCCGTTGGTTTGCCCCGCGCGCGTTTTGGTACGGTTTGCGACATCCATCGACTCGGCGAGGCGGAGGGATGCGCCAGCCCCGATCATGAGAGCCGAGCGGGAAAAATGCGCGGCGGGCGCGGGCGAAGCCGTAACGTGAATGAGGTTGACCGGCTCGGCGATCACCGTCCCAGGCGCCACCTCGATCACGACGCCGTCCTGCATTAAAGCCGCGTTCAGCGACACGATGGAATCCCGCGCGGCAAGATCCTGCGACGACAATAGCGCGATCAGGTCGGACCGCCCTTCGGTCAATACCGAGGCGAGCGAACGTACCTTTAGTCCTTCTGGCAAATCACCTGACAATTCCGGCACGAAGAAGCCATCGACCAAAACCAGACGTCGAGCCGGCGCGCCGGCGGCCGTGAATTTTTTGCGCAGCGCGTCGATTGTTACGGCGCCTGGGCGCATGGCAAGCGGCAAGGCATCGCGCATGAGCGTGCGCAGGTCGGTGTAATGCCACGCCTCGATGCGCCGGTGCGGCAGCCCCGATGCACTGAAAACTCCAAACGAGTCCGCGCGCCATTTGGCCACGTCCGGGTTGCCGGAAAGCCCGGCCTTGGAAGCGTCGAAGGCGCGGGCGAGAAAGATTTCGACAGGCGTTCTCGCCGGAATGATGTCAGCGTTCATTGCCATTTTCTTTTATGCGACGGCCGGCTCGGCGACGTAATCGCGGTATCCGCTTTTTTCCAGTTCGACCGCCAATTCCTTGCCGCCGCTGCGCACGATTCGACCCTGCGCCATCACATGCACGGTGTCCGGCACCACGTGGTCGAGAACACGCTGGTAATGGGTAATGATGAGGAAACCGCGGCTTGGCGATCGCAGCGCATTGACGCCATC
>DATBYR010000390.1:0-7893 GCA_036513565.1 Methylocella sp.
GCGTGCTCTTCAATCAAGTTCTTGTCCTGCTTCCGGCCATGATTGCGTTCCAGTACACAGGGCTGGCATTCACCGGCGCGCCACATTTGAGCGTTTGGTATTTTCTCGCCGGATTAGTGCTCCTGCCCGTTGGGCACGACATTGTCCAATATGTTTTCCACCGCTTTGTGCTGCATCGTCCTGGCTTGATCCGTAAGCTCGGACACAGCGTGCATCACTCGACCGGCGCGAGCAAGGCGATCGGCGCCTGCTACATGAGTCCGCCGGATTTCTTTCTTGAGATTGCCCTGCCTTATCTTGTGCCGCTGGCGATCATTGGAGCGGGAGCCGATGTTACGTTTCACCTTACCGCCGCCGGTCTCGGCGCGGTCGGGGGCCTCTACGAACATTCGGGATATGATTTCGCGGTTCGCTTGCTGCGGCCCAATCGGTCCGGTTCCAGGCTGCAACCGCTGGCTTGGCTCTCCCATCTGGTGACGAGCAAAGCGCACGGCGAGCATCATCGCCGAAGCAATGTCAGCTTCAGCGACGGTTTCGGCTCTCCCGGCATTTGCGACACGATTTTTAAGACCCGTTGGGATATGGCCGATGCGGCCCAGAGGTTCAGGGCGCCCGAACCCTCGCGCCTTCGATCAAAGCTTCGCCGGACGCAGTGACGCAACCGCTATCCAGGCGGGGCGCTTTTGCGCCGATGTCCACGTGATGCGAAAAGTTGCGGCGTTAGTCTTGATGGCGACTTTCGTTGCCATCGCACCGCGAGGCGGGGCGGCGCAGGCGAGCGAGGCCCGCGCGACGGCAGTATTCCCGGTCGAGCTGTGGGATACCAGCGGAGAAGGTACAAAGCCAGGCCAGGCGGAACGCCTAAAGCTTGCCACGAATAAGCTTACCGAGCTTATGGAGCACACTGGCCGCTACCGCAGCGTTGATCTTTCCCGCTTCACCACGCGAATTGCGGCGACCGAACCGCGTTACAATTGCAACGAATGTTGGCGCGACGTTGCGCACGACGCCGGTGCCGAGCTGGCGGTTCTCGCGGTTGTGCATAAGGTCTCGACGTTGATCTCCTCCGTCGATCTTTTTGTCGCCGATCTCGCCACTGGCAAATATGTTGCTCATGCCGATGCTCAGTTCCGCGGCGACGACGACAGGGCCTATATCCGGGCTTTCGAGTTTCTCGTCAACGAGCGCCTGGACCGCAAATGACGGTTTCCCGCCGGGATGGGACGAGCGTTGCCGGCCGCGTTCAAGGCTCGAAACCCTCGAAAATAATCTGGTCCGCCCAAAGTCTTACCCGCTTGCCGGCGGCTCGGGAAGCCACCGTCCAGGTGATGACCGACATCCCAATTCCTTCCCGGCAGAGCATCGGCACGGCATGCGGCAAATCGCTGTGATTCCAAGATAGAAAATCCGGCCGCGCGAGCGGAAAGTCCCTGAGATCCGCGAAGCTTGCGCGCCTATCTCGTGGCAGACCGGCCCATTCCTCGCCGGTGTCGTAGCGCGCTTGCGCGACAAGGCCGAGCGGGCACCGGGCGCCCGCGCCGCGCAGATGGACGAGGACTGCCGGATCAAAGCTTTTGAGGCAAACCGGCCCCGCATAGGCGGCCACGGCGGCCAGTGCCCGATCGGCAAGGCGCATGTCGCCCTCGTAACGGCTTTTGATCTCGACGATGACCGGAGTGCGGCCGTCGATGCAAACGAGAAAATCCGGCAGCGAAACGATCCTTTGATCGCAGTCCTTATATGTCAGCTGGCCGAGCTCATCGGCGCGGAACGCATCGACACGGCCTTCCGCCCGCATCAAGCGGTCGAGGGTGAAATCGTGGAACACCACGGCTTCGCCATCCATTGTGCGCTGAATATCGCTCTCGATCGCGTAGTTCTTGGCGATCGCCGCGGCGGCGGCGGCGGGAGTATTTTCGACCAATCCGAATTTTTTGGAATGAAGGCCCCGGTGCGCGATCGGCCGCGCCGTCAGCCAGTCCGGCGCATTTATCGTCCGCCCTTTCAAGTGCCCGCGATCTCAAACAGGGCCTCGATCTCGACGGCGCTATCCAACGGCAATGCGGCGACGCCGACCGTCGATCTTGCGTGGCGGCCCTTGTCGGCCAAGACCTCCACCATGAAATCCGAGGCGCCATTCATCACGCCGGCCAAATTGGCGAAACCAGGCGCCGCATTGATAAAACCGCCAAGCCTTACGCAATGCGAAATCCTGTCGAGATCGCCCAAGGCCGCCTTGGCTTGCGCGAGGATATTTATCGCGCACAAGCGCGCCGCTGCTTGTCCCGCCTTGCTTGAAACCTCCACCCCGAGCTTGCCGGTATGCGCGGGATCGAGCTTGCCGCTTGGACCAATCGGAAGCTGGCCGGAAATGGCGAGATGCGAGCCGGAAACGACAAAGGGAAGATAATTGGCGACAGACGCCGCCGGAGAGGGCAACGATATCCCCAACGCCGCCAATCTGTCTTCGGCCGTCATGACCAAACTCCTGGGTTCTTGGGAGGTACCCAAATGCGCAAAACCTGTTGATTGTAAAGCGTTAATCCGCGAACCACCCGCGCAGGGTTGCCAGCGGTGCTCAATAACTCTAAACTTCAGCGTCAGAAGGATTCCCGCTATCGGCCGCGCCAGACCAAGATCCTAGAAACGCCGAATGAGTGAAAAAACATGCTCCAAAAAATGCGCGGTGGCGTTTATAGCACAGACAGCGTATTGAGAGCGGCATGGTCTCAACGTGAAGCAAGCGCGCTCTGAATGGTGTCGTTGGCGGCCTGGATCGGCGAAAGCCATAAAGCGCCTTCTTTCGCGCGGCCGCCGAATGATTTGCGATTCCGGCTTGAAATGAATTTGCTGGGCGCTCGTCCCGTATCGTTCGAGGAACCAACGATCATGCTTGCATGTCATGCCCGCTTTCTGTTCTCCGCCGCAATCGCCTTGGCCCTGGCCGTGCTCGACCCTTCGCCGCTCAGGTTGTCCGCGGCATATTCGGCAACGGCCAGCGCCGCGCCGCTGGCCACGGCAGAACCCACAAAGGAGATTTCGCTGGTCTCGCACCGGGCGGTCTATGAATTGACACTTTCGAAATCGGTGGGCAGCAAGAGTCCAACAGCGGCGCATGGACGCATAGCCTTCGATTTCACCGGCTCCGTCTGCGACGGCTACGTGCAAAATTTCCGGCAATTAACCGAATTGCAGCCCGCCGAAGGCCCCACCCGTGTCTCGGACATGCATTCGGCGACGTTCGAGGACGCCGACGGGCGGAGTTTCGACTTCAAGATGCAAACAAGCGTAGATAACGGCGCCGCCGAGGTGGTCGATGGAAAAGCTTGGAAATCCGCCGGCGGGCTATTATCGGTAAACCTCGCCAAACCGAAACACAATAACTTCGAGCTCGATCCCGATGTGGTATTTCCAACCGAGCACCTGAAACGCATTTTGGCGGCGGCGGAAGAAGGCCAGAACCTGCTCGAAGTCAAGGTCTATGACGGGTCGGAGACCGGCGAAAAGGTCTATGAAACGACAACCTACATCGGCCGTCCGATCGCCGATCCCGCCCTGGAAAGGGCGGTGCATATCCCCGAACTCGATAACATGAGGCGCTGGCCTGTCTCCATCAGCTATTTCGAATCCGGCAAAAAGGACGGCGCGCCGAGCTATACCTTGTCTTTCGACGTCTATGAAAATGGTATTTCGCGCGCGCTCAGGCTCGATTACGGCGATTTCGTTCTCGCCGGGGAAATGTCTAGTCTCGAACTTCTTAGCGAGCCCGCCTGCGCCAAATAGGTCAACCCGGAAATCGTCAAGACAGCGCGGCTGGGCATGATGGTTATTTTCCGGCCGGTTCGCTTCCCGCTGGCGCTCAAGGGGCCATGAGCGAACCGGAAGTTGCGTGCGAGAAAGCGAGCTGTTGCGGCCTCATCACGCTCAACCGCCCCAACGCACTCAACGCATTGACCTTAAATATGGTGCGCGAGATGGCGGGCGCGCTGGACCGGTGGGAGCGCGATCCGGGAGTCACTCGCGTCATCATAACTGGCGCGGGCGGCAAGGCTTTTTGCGCGGGCGGCGACATAAAGATCCTGTATGATCTCGGCAAGGCCGGGCGCTATGCCGAGCAGCTTAGCTTTTGGCGCGAGGAATATCGCCTCAATCGCCGCATCAAGCTCTATCCCAAACCTTACGTCGCGTTGGCCGATGGGATCGTCATGGGCGGCGGCGCCGGGATCTCCGTGCACGGCTCGCATGTCATCGCGGGCGAACATTTCACCTTCGCCATGCCGGAAACAGGCATCGGCTTTTTCCCCGATGTCGGCGCGACTTTTTTTTTGCCGCGCCTGCCCGGCAATGCCGGTGTCTATCTCGCCTTGACGGGGGCCGGGATGACCTGTGGCGACGCGCTCGCCTTTGGGGTCGCCTTCGCCCATGTTCCTTCGGCGCGGCACGCGAATCTAGCGCAAAGGCTGATCCGCGGCGAGAACATCGCGACCGCGATCGCGGCCGAAAGCGCGCCGCCGCCCGCCTCGGCGCTCCACCCGCAAAGCCAGTCTATCGAGCGCTGTTTTTCCGCCGCGACGCTTGCTTCCATTCTCGCCAATCTCGACGATGCAAGCCATGCCGGCCTGGACTTCGCGCGTTCCGCCGCTCATGCGATACGCTCCAAATCGCCGTCGAGCCTTGCAATCGCATTGCGTCAAATGCAAATTGGCGCCAAGCTCGATATTGGCGAGGCATTGCGGACCGAGTTCCGCATTGTCTCGCGCATTGCCAGATGCCATGATTTTTATGAAGGCGTGCGCGCGGTGATCATCGACAAGGACAATCGCCCGCTCTGGAATCCCGCCGGAGTAGAAGGCGTCGAACCAGCCGGAGTCGAGGCTTATTTTGCGCCTCTCCTTGAGGGCGAACTCGACTTTCGCGCGAAAGACGGTTGCCCATGAAGCTTTTGCCCGGATCGAGCAAGACAGCCGCGCGCCCCGATTCAGGTGCCGCCATCCGTCTCGGCGGACCGGCGCGCATCGCCGGCGAGGCGAATCGCGCGGGGCTATTCTTGGTTTTATTCATGCGCCTGCTTGCGGGACTGTGGGTCATCCAGGGGCTTTCGCAATGGAGTGCGATCCTCCTGCCGCCGGAGCCGCTGTTCGACAATGTGAGCGCGCTGCGCGGCGCGGCAGTGATTTTTTTCGCGACTGTCAACCTTGTAGCGGCGGTCGGATTGTGGCTGGCGACGCCATGGGGCGGCGTGATTTGGCTTTTGTGCGCGATCGCGCAAATCTTAGTTGCCGTGGCGCTGCCGGGGTTCTTTTCGATCCTCTGGATCGGCGCCAATATTGTCTTGATCGTTATCTATTTCGGTTTGATGTGGCGGGCCGGCCACGCAGGCACGCCGCCGAGATCGGTATAGAGGTACTCAACCTTCGCCGACCAACCGGGCAGAGCGGACAACGTTGGCGATGCGGCCTTCAGACTCCGGCAGTCTTATCAGCCGGGATTTGACGAACGTTTCCAGCTAACGATCGCGAGGCCTTTTGCCGGATCAAGCACCTGCCGCTGGCCGCGGACTAGGCCATGGCTTGCAAGCACTTCCTCCGGAGTCCGCGTGGGCACCTCAGGAAAGACCGGCCGCCCACCGGGCAGTCGCACATCGGGCGCCCGCGTCAGGTGGAAAACGTCATAACGATCCAGGAACATCCCGAACACGTCCGTACCGCCAATGACGCCAACGCTGCCGTCTGGTGTCCCGAACAAAGCTAAGGCTTGCTCGAACGAAGCGCCCGTCGGGTTCCAGAACAGAGCATTTTCATTCGACGGGTCGGCCGCGATGGCCGGGACTTGCCGGGTCAGGATCAGTCGGCGGCGCAAATACGAACACGGCTGTCGCTCATAAGAGTGGCGCCCATGCACCACCACGTCGACTCCGCCGAGCCCGCGTTCGAAGAATTGCTGATCGGCCTCGAACTTGAGCGAGTCCGGCATGATACCCGCGGCATTCGCGAGCATGCCATCCTCGGAGACTATGGCAAAACCTTCGATTCGCCGAGGACGGGGCATGGCAATCATTTTCCGACGCCGCTTATTGCCAGACGGCATGTCTCGACAAAGCTCCGGTCCGCAGCAATGCGCGGTGCTTGCCGCAAGGGGCGGTCAAGCCTTGTTGCGCCGTGCCACACGAAGCGCCACCGGATCGGTTTCCAGCAGGCCGTAGAGCAAATGGTCCTGCCAGACCCCATTGATCCGCAGATAGGCGCGGGCGTAGCCCTCCCTGGTAAATCCCGTCCGTTCCAATAGTTTCTTCGAGGCTTCGTTATGGGGCAGGCACGAGGCTTCGATCCGATGTAGCCGGAGCGTGGTAAAAGCGTAGCTGGTCACTGCCCGGACCGCGGCCGACATGAAGCCTTGCCGGGCATGTGGCGCACCGATCCAATATCCGAGCATTGCCGCCTGCACGACGCCGCGTTTGACCTGCCCCAGACTGAGTCCGCCGACAAGCACATTATCGTCGTCGCGAAAGATCAAGAAAGGGTAGGCTTCGTCGTTGGCGATCTCCTGCTGATTGTGGCGCAACCGGCGTCGGAACGAGCCGCGCGTTAGATCGTCGGCCGGCCAGGCCGGCTCCCACGGCGTCAAAAACGCGCGGCTTCGTGCACGCAAACCCGCCCAGGCCTCAAAGTCGCGCATCTCCGGCGGCCGAAGATAGATGCCTTCGCCGCGCACCAGAGGTGCGGCCTGGCTGGCTGGAGAGAGACGGAAGAGAGCCACGAAGCGCTCCTTCAGATGCCGCCCAGATGCAGCGCGACCTGCTCGGGCGTAAACACCTTGGCTACCGGACCAATCGCCGCGACGGTTGGCGCCGACCGGAGCGCGCGCGCGCCGGCGGTGCGGATTTGGGCAACATCCAGGCGATCGATTGCCGCAACAATTTCATCGCGGGTGAGGATACGGCCGAAGGCGATCAATTGCCGGGCAATCTGTTCGCAGCGGGCGGCGGGGGATTCGAGCGCCGCGAGGAGCGACACTTTCATCTGCGCCTTGGCCCGCCGGACTTCGGTGTCGCTCAGGTCCAAGGTCGCCTGGCCGAGGCAGTCGAGCGCGACGGGCATCAATTCGGCGGTATCCTTTGCGCCCGTCGCGGCATAAAAGCCAAATACTCCGGTATCGGAATATCCCCAATGAAAGGCATGGATGGAATAGGCGAGTCCACGCGCCTCGCGCACCTCCTGGAACAGGCGAGAGGACATCCCGCCACCGGCCGCGTTCGCGAAAATCTGTATGGCGTAAAAATCCTCATGCGCGTAAGCGGTGCCTTCGAAGCCGATGGCGATATGGGCCTGTTCGAGCCGCCGCCTCAAGCGCTTTTCGCCGCCCCGGTAGAGCGCCCGCGCGCTTCCGTTTTCGATGCCCCGCGCCGGAAGGTTTGCGAAGCGCCGCGCGGCCTCGTCACAAAGCGAAGCATGTTCGACTGCTCCGGCGGCGCCGATCACCGTCGCGTCCGCGCGATAGTGAGTCGCGAGATAGCCGCTGATCGCATCTCTGCCGAACCCCGAAACTTGCTCCCGGGTTCCGAGAATCGGCCGCCCAATCGGCTGATCCGGAAACGCGGCGGCATTCAGCAATTCGAAGACGAGATCGTCGGGCGTGTCTTCAACCGCGCCGATTTCCTGCAAAATCACGCCTTTTTCGCGTTCGAGCTCCAAGCTGTCGAAGGTGCTTTCGGTCAAAATATCGGCGAGGATATCGAGCGCGAGCGGAACGTCTTCGGCCAAGACATGGGCGTAATAGGCGGTATGTTCGGTGCTCGTCGCGGCGTTGAGATCGCCGCCGACGGTCTCAATCTCCTCGGCTATGTCGCGCGCCGAGCGCCGCCGCGTGCCCTTGAACGCCATATGTTCGAGAAGA
>DATBYR010000391.1:0-7086 GCA_036513565.1 Methylocella sp.
GGGCGATCTCGCGGCGCAGCTCACCGGGCTCGAAGAACGCGATGTGCTCTTCATCGACGAAATTCATCGTCTCAATCCGGCGATCGAGGAAATCCTCTATCCGGCGATGGAGGATTATGAGCTCGATCTCATGATCGGCGAAGGGCCGGGCGCCCGCTCGGTCAAGCTCCCCCTCAAGCGATTCACTTTGATTGGGGCAACGACCCGCGCCGGTCTTTTGACGACGCCGCTGCGCGACCGGTTCGGCATTCCGCTGCGACTCGAGTTCTACACGGTCGAGGAACTGGAACGAATCGTGCGGCGCAACGCGCGGGTGCTCGCGATTGCCATCTCCGACGACGGCGCCAATGAAATCGCCAAGCGCGCGCGTGGCACGCCGAGGATAGCCGGGCGGTTGCTACGCAGAGTTCGCGATTTCGCGGCGGTCGACAACGAACCGGAAATCACCCGGGGCGTCGCCGACAAAGCGCTACGCCTCCTCGACGTCGATGCGATCGGGCTCGATACGATGGACCGCCGCTATCTTGAGACGATCGCCGCTAGCCTGTCCGAGCCGCGCGATGGGATCGAGGACATTATCGAACCCTTCCTTATCCAGCGTGGCTTCGTGCAACGCACCCCGCGCGGCAGAACACTGACACCGCACGCATTCCGCCATCTTGGTCTCCCGGAACCCGCGGGGGAGAGGCCGCAACTGAGGCTATTTTCGGAGGAAGATGGCGAGGCGGATGGCTAGCGCATGCGCCCTGGCGCGATCACGCGAACCTGAGCGGTTTCCTGAGACTGCTGATTTCGGAGGGTTTCCATGAAATCGAAAAACATAGTCTTCGTTCCCGGATTATTCGGTTGGGGCCCCGGAGAACTCGGAGGCCTGCCTTACTGGGGCGACGCCTTGGCGCAATTCGAAGGTGTTTGCACTACACATTGGGCCAAGTGTGGCCCCATCAGTTCGTTCCACGACAGGGCGTGCGAGCTCTTCGCGCAAATCAAGGGGGCGCAGGTCGATTATGGAGAGAAGCATAGCAAGGAAGCAGGGCATGCCCAGAAATCGCGCGACTATTCGGGCAAGCCGTTCGTTCAAAACTGGTCGGCGGACAATCCGGTCATCTTGATTGGCCATAGTGCGGGCGCGCATACCTGCTTGCAGTTGCAACAATTGCTGGTCGGCGATTTTTGGAAGTGCGGCTCAGATGCACGATGGATCGAGGCCATCGTTTCCATCGCCGGGGTCATGAACGGTTCGACGCTGACCTATCTCGCAGGCTGCGACCCGGCAACGGGGAAATTCATGCGTGCCCCGAGTATTTTCATCCAAAAGGGTCTTGAGATTCTTAAGAGGATCGGGACCGAACCAGTCATTGATTTGTACTTAGCTCAATGGACGCAAGGCAAGACAATCGATGAAAGCAATTTTGTGAGTGGAGACGACAACCTCGCTTTTGATCTAAGTCTGCAAGGATGCTACAAAGCAAATAAGAACTTCTATACTCAGAATGGCACTTATTACCTATCTATCGTCACGTCGAAAACGGACCCGGTGCTACCCGAGTGGCTAGGCCCGCTGCTGGGTAAGCTGCTACGCAACCAACGCCCAGCACCCCAGATGAACCCTCTGCTTATACCTTCCGCACTTTATCAAGGCGGCGATCCTATCGGCAAGCATATAAAACCTATATCCGATTGGGGTGCGGGCGATCTTACGATCGACAAGTGGCGTGAAAACGATGGCGCCGTGAGTTCGATCTCGCAGCGCTTTCCCTTCACCGCGGGCGCTCACCCGGTCGGCGGGGAGGGAATTTTCAGCCGCGACATCAAAACGATCGAAAGAGGCAAATGGTATTACGAAAGGGCTAAAAATATCGTCCAGCACCGGTTCGATCATCTCGATGTAGTGTTCGGCAGTAAGATCAATTTTCTCGATCGATCGGTCGAAGACGCACAGAGAAGACTTTATGGCAAATTGTGCACGTTCTTGCGCGATTTGTAGATCATCGGACCGTGATGACTCGTCAAGCGGGCGCTCATTGCTGTAACGCGAGATGCCGATTGCGCCAGCCCCATTCCACGTCTGGGTCTTCCCGAACCGGCTCGGGGCGCCCTGAAAACCAAGCCGGGTTCTGGACGTCCCTGCGAAACAAGAGGGCCGGTCATTGCCGTGGGTATTCGGCATACGCCGTCTTCAAATTCCAACCACTCCCGCCACGGCACCCGCGGGTGAAACAAACCATGCTTATCGGGATGATTGACAAGGCGCCAAACGCCATGGTATCCCCGCGCCGTCCGATATTATCCGGACGGCAGACGAGGGTTGAATCATGGGTGCCGGAGATTTCTTGGAAAAGGAGTGGCCTTTGATTGCCGGCGCTCCACACCTATTTTGGGGCGGCATTATTACAGCCATTCTCCTTTCGGCTCCGACAACATGGTTTGTTGTTAACTGGGGTTATCGACAGCGGTTGAAGCTTGCCGACGAAAGAGAAACGTTTGCCAACAAAGTTAGGGACGACATTGCAAGACAATTTAAGGAATTCAAGGAAGCGGTAGCGGCCGGAGCGGGAAATGATGCACTTACTGCACGAGTGGCAAAACTAGAGGCATCGCATAATGAATTAACAACCGCCAACAATGCGGTGCTGTCAGTCCTGGGAATTTCTTTCGGAACATTGGCCGCAACCGAAAGTAGTGATTCGTTCTCGAATATCACGTTGGCCTTGCTGGCCGAAGCCGACAAGGAACGGGCGGAATGACGACTCCACAACAACGGATTGCACGTATGCGCAAATCCTTCGAGAAAGACAAAAGCGTGCTCACTGCGGATTATAAATATTTCACAACGCCGAATGCGCCCGTTCCGCCGCGTGTATCCACTCCCCGGAATAAAGTTGTGCATAGGTCGGCGGAACGGTCCGCGCCGAAATCCCCAAAACAGAGTTAAAGGAATTCGTCGGATAGAGTACCTGGCACAAGCGCCGTCATCAGGGAAGACGCGCTGAAACTTTGGAAGGCTCGTTGGAAAGGTTGTATCCATGTTTGAGACGATAGCATACGTTCAACCGCTTGTCAATTATCCCGATAAGCGTGAAACAAACAAGTCCTTATAAGTCTCGCGCAAATGGTTCTTTTGCACCTTGCCCATCGCATTGCGCGGCAGGTCTTCGACGAAGATCACGCGTTTCGGCAATTTAAATTTGGCGAGTCTTGCGGCGAGAGCTTCTTGCACCGATTTTTCGTCGAGCCGCACGCCCGGGGCCGGAACGACGACCGCCGCGACGGCTTCGCCGAAGTCCTCATGCGGCAGACCCACGACCGCGCATTCGATCACTCCGGGAAGCGCGTCGATCCCGGTCTCCACTTCCTTCGGATAGACGTTGAACCCCCCGGTAATGATCAGATCCTCGGCGCGCCCGATGATATGGACATAGCCGTCCGCGTCGAGTGTGCCGAGATCGCCGGTGCTGAAAAAACCATCGCTTAGAAACTCCGCCGCGGTCTTTTCAGGATCGCGCCAGTAGCCCTTGAAGACATTTGGCCCCTTGACCGCGATGACGCCGGTTTCGCCTTGAGGCAAACCCTCTCCGGTTTCCGGACCGGCGATGCGCAAGGCGACGCCTGGCAAGGGGAAGCCGACGGTTCCGGCCCTGCGCTCGCCGTCGCAGGGGTTCGAAGTGGTTATGTTGGTTTCGGTCATGCCGTAGCGTTCGAGAATGACATGTCCGGTCCGCTCGTGCCATGCGCGGTGGGTTTCTTCGCGGAGGGGCGCGGAGCCGGAGATGAAAAGCCGCATATGCTGCATCCTCTCGCGCGACAAATTTTCGTGCCGCAGAAGCCTCGTATAGAAAGTTGGGACGCCCATCATCGCGGTCGCGCGAGGCATCAGCGCCAAGCATTCGCCCGGATCGAATTTCGGCATGAAGATGATTTTTCCGCCGCTAAAAAGCACCGTGTTGACCGCCACGAAAAGCCCGTGCGTGTGATAAATCGGAAGCGCGTGAAGAAGCACATCGGCCGGCGAGAAATGCCAGACGGCGGCAAGCGTCTCCGCGTTTGATGCGAGATTTCCGTGGGTCAGCATCGCGCCTTTCGAGCGGCCGGTGGTCCCGGACGTATAAAGGATCGCGGCGAGATCGTCGCGCTCGCGGCTGGCATCCAAGAAATTTGGAACGCAAGCGTTGCATCGATCCGGCAGAGACCCGCGACCATCCGCGCCGAGCGTTACGACTGCCGCCACACCAGCCCTAGCCGCGACCGGCGCCAAGCCGTCGCGCCTTGTTGGATCGCAGACAAGGAGTTTCGGTGCCGCGTCGCCGAGAAAATAATCGAGTTCGGCGCTTGTATAAGTGGTGTCGAGGGGCAGAAAAATCGCCCCGGCGCGGATCGCGCCGAGATAAAGCATGAGCGCCTCGACCGATTTTTCAACCTGTGCGGCGACCCGATCGCCGGGCTTAAGCCCAAGTTCGGCGAGCGTCTCCGCGTACCGTCCCGAAAGCGTGATCATCCCTGCGTAAGTTAAGGCGAAGCCCGCCGGGGTTTCGAGAAAAAGCCGGCTCTCTCTCCCTTCGATCGCATCGCGGATTTTTTGAAACAGGTGATTCGTCATCGGCGGCCGGAAGATAGATGACTTGGTCGCATCGGCACACCATATATGTTTCGAACAGGCAGGGTATCATGGCTGCATCGGAGCAGCCACGGCGAGTGCGGCCAAATTGCTGCTTACTGTCAAATTGTTGTTTCGAGTAACTCTAATCTAGGAGAAGCCGTCGTTCTCATTTGGAACGATTGTAATATGCCATTCTGGTCTTGCCTATTATTAAACGACACGTTAGGAGCCGCTTTCCGGCTCATCCCTTGGCTTCATGCTTGGTGCCTCGATGATCGTTTGTTCCTGCAATGTCGTTACCGACGAAGAAATAAGAGCGGCCCTGGACAGCGGGGCATGCTCACGCACGCCATTCGCGGTTTACGAATGTCTCGGCTGCCGTCTAAATTGCGGGCGTTGCATCGCCACCGTCCGGACGATCATCAACGAGGCCAACGCCGGGACGGCGATCGGCGGCTCGTCCCGCGAGGCTTGTGAGAGGGATGCTATCGTGTTGTGCCCGGTGTAACGTCTTCGCGCCTCGGGCTCGAGCCGCCGCCTCTCCCGTTCCCATACCTCCCCATGCTGGGCCTCTTTCCGGCCGCGGTTTAACCGTCTATATGAAGTTCCGTCTATATGTAGCATGGCGGTGTTGCCCCGCGGCCGTCGTCACGGCTTCGACGGCATGAGCGCCACGCGTTAAGGAGCTTGGAACAATGAGGGGCGACGACAGAGTCCTCGACTATCTCAATCGCAGCCTGCGCAGCGAGCTGACAGCCGTCAATCAATATTGGCTTCATTATCGTATTTTCGATAATTGGGGCTATAAAGATCTGGCGAAGAAATGGCGCGAAGAGTCGATCGAGGAAATGCACCATGCCGATCGCTTAACCGCTCGTATTCTTTTCTTGGAAGGATTCCCCAACCTCCAAGTCCTTGACCCGCTGCGGATCGGACAAACGGTGGAGGAAATTCTTCGCTGTGACCTCGACACCGAGACCGCCGCACGCAGGCTCTATACCGAAGCCGCTGAATATTGCATTTCCGCCCACGACCTCGTCTCCAAGGAGCTCTATGACGAGCTGCTCATCGATGAAGAAAAGCACATCGATTTTTTGGAAACGCAATTGGAGCTCATCAAACAACTCGGCGTCCAGCTCTACAGCCAAAAACATATTGGTGGGCTTGAAGACAGCAAATAGAGAATTTTCAATCGATCGCCGACTTAGCGCGCGAGGCTCGCGAAAACTTCCGCGCGGTTTGCGCACCGGCGGCGCCGTCTAACCCCAACGCTCATGCCCGTAGCTGGCATTCCTTATCTGACGTGAAGTGATACTTGATCCAGAAGCAAGAGATGTCCCTCCACGCTATCGAAGCGGAGCAAGCCATGGGTGCGCGGATTATCCCATTCTTCGAAAAGGTGACCGAAACCTTTAGCTACCTTGTTATGGATCTTCCGACGCAGGCCGCCGCGATCATCGATTCCGTGCTCGACTATGATCCCGCCGCCGGACGGATAGGGACGCACTCCGCCGATGCCATCGCCAAAATGGTTCACGCCGAGGGGCTGCGCGTCGAATGGATTCTGGAAACGCACGTCCATGCCGACCATCTTTCGGCGGCGGGTTATTTAAAGAAAAAGCTCGGCGGCGTGCTCGGCATTGGTTCGAATGTCCGGCGGGTGCAACAGATTTTGGGCAACTTGTTCAACGACAAGCCCGTAATCCCGCCCGGCGCCGGTTTCGACCATCTGTTCGAGGACGGCGAGAGTTTTCGCGTCGGTACCCTCGATCTGAAAGCGCTCTATACTCCGGGTCATACGCCGGCCGATATGAGCTACATGTTGGAAGACGCCGTGTTCGCCGGGGACACGCTCTTCATGCCAGACTATGGAACGGCGCGATGCGATTTCCCCGGCGGCGATGCGCGGGCGCTTTATCGTTCCATCCAGCGGCTTCTGGAATTGCCGCCGCAAACCCGGCTCTTGATGTGCCACGACTACGCCCCGGGCGGGCGCGCCTACGCCTTCGAGACGACCGTCGCCAAAGAGCGGGCGCAAAATGTCCATGTCCATGACGGGGTCACCGAAGACGCGTTCGTCGCGCGGCGTACCGCCCGCGATGCAACGCTCGACACGCCGAGGCTTTTTCTACCGTCGCTGCAGGTCAATATGCGCGCCGGCGAACTGCCGCCGCCTGAGTCGAACGGCCGGCGTTATTTCAAGATCCCGATCGAGGCTTCAACTCTTTAGATTCCTGGCGATACGTTGCCGATCATATGGGTCCTATTGATGGGCAAGTGCTCCACAAGATCGCCAAGCTGGAAATATCGTTTTCGCCTGGACGTTGCGGCTGGATCAGGGCAATAAGGCTGTTGCCTCTTGGCGTCGCATATCTGAATACAAGTCTTAATCTTTTCGCGGAAGGATGGCCGAGCGGTTTAAGGCAGCGGTCTTGAAAACCGCCGTGGACGCAAGCCCACCGTGGGTTCGAATCCCACTCCTTCCGCCA
>DATBYR010000392.1:0-2522 GCA_036513565.1 Methylocella sp.
CACCGAACAAAAGGCCCTCGCCGAGCGCACCGCCACGGCCGACATACGCCTTCGCGACGCGATCGAGACCGTGTCGGAAGCTTTCGTCCTGTGGGACGCCGGCAACCGGCTCGTCATGTGCAATTCCAAATTCCAGAAATTTCATCATCTGGCGAGCGGCGCGATCCTCGCCGGAACGCCCTATGCGCGGGTGATGGGGGAAGGGACTCCCCCCGTGATCCAGACTCAAATCGCGCTTGGCGAGCGGCCACTTGCCGGGGCGCGCACCTACGAGGCGCGTCTTGGCGATGGCCGCTGGCTGCAAATCAACGAAAGGCGCACCAAGGACGGCGGCTATGTTTCGGTCGGCACCGACATCACCGCCCTCAAGCGCCACGAGGAACAATTGATGGACTCGGAACGCCGCCTCTTGGCGACCGTCGCCGACTTGCGCAAATCCCGCCAAACCCTGGAATTGCAGGCGAAGCAGCTCGCCGATCTCGCCGAGAAATATTTGGAACAGAAGGCCGAGGCCGAGACCGCGAACCGGGCCAAATCCGAATTTCTCGCCAATATGAGCCACGAACTGCGGACGCCGCTCAACGCCATCATCGGCTTTGCCGAGCTGATGCACCAAGAAACATTCGGCGCCTTGGGATCGCCGAAATATGCCGGTTATTGCAGCGACATAAGGCAAAGCGGCCAATATCTGCTCGGGGTAATCTCGGATGTCCTCGACATGTCGCGCCTCGAATCCGGCCGGGTCCGGCTTCAGAAGACCGATTTCGAGATCGATGCCGCGGTCGGCGCAGCGGTCGCGGCGGTTGAAACAATCGCCACCGAAAAGGAAATCAGCCTTGTCGCCGAAACCTTGCCGGACACGTTTATTCATGCCGACCGCGCCGCGATTGAAAAAATTCTCACGATTCTTTTGCGCAACGCGGTTAAATTCAACCCCATTCACGGCCGCGTCAGCGTCCGCGCGCGGATGGTTCAGGGCGCTCTAAATATATATGTTGAAGATACCGGAATGGGCATTCCACCGGCGCCTCTGGCAAGGCTTGGCCGGCCGTTCGAACAATTGGACGGAACCCTCGACAACGGCATGAAGGGCTCGGGCCTTGGCCTAGCGATCGCGCGTTCGCTCGTCGATTTGCATGGCGGCTCGATACGCATCCGGTCATCGGTTGGCAATGGAACGATCGTCCTCGTCCATTTGCCCCAGTCACGCGACGTGCCACGCCAAAAGCTGCTTTTGGCAGCAGGCGCCTTGCGCCGGCCCGCGCAGCCGCAAAGGCTGCGTGCCTCAGCGGGGTGACAAAACACTATCGAAAACCCGGCGCACGTCGGCGCGCATGTCGCAAAGGCAGCTTTCGAGCCCGCCGATGCCCGGCTGCCCGGCGACTTTCGCAAGGCGCCGCTTGACCGCTTCGTTCGCCGCGCGTGGAGCGGTGCCCGGGTCCAAGGTCAGGCGCAGGATTTGCGTAACATCCGAAAAGAGGCGGTACGCGTTCACCAAAACGCGCGCGCGCTCCGTGTCTAGCAATCTGCGCCTCGCCGCGGCCTCGATCACGGCCAAGGCCGAAACACACACGAGGCTTGGCTCGGCATGGGCGTGGCGGAGCAAAAGATATTGGGCCAAGAATTCGATGTCGATAAGCCCGCCCGCCGCAAGCTTCAGATCCCAGCGGTCGCCGTCTCCCTTCGCTTGCGCGATGAGGCGCCGCATTTCATAAACATCTTGGCGTAGCGCGCCGCCGCGCCGCCGCATGAGCAAGGCGCGGATGGCATCGCTGGTTTGCGCTCCGAGCTGAAACTCGCCCGCGATGGGTCTCGCGCGCGTCAACGCCATATGCTCCCAGGTTTCCGCCTCCTTGGTTTGATAATCGATAAAACTCGCGAACTGGGTCGCGAGCGGTCCCTTGCCGCCGGAAGGGCGCAACCGCATATCGACCTCGTAAAGCCGGCCCCGCCGCGTCGCGACGGTCAAGGCGGAGATCAGACGCTGCGCTATGCGGGTGTAATATTGCACCGCGTGAAGCGGTCGGGAACCATCGGACTCCGGCCGCGCCGGATCGAAATCATAGATGAGTATAAGATCGAGATCGGAGGCCGCGGTCATTTCGCGCGAGCCAAGCTTGCCAAGCGCCAAAACGATCGACCTGCCTCCCGGCACGCGCCCATGCTCGCCCGCGAAGACGCGCTCCACATGAACGAGGCAAGCCTCGACGATGCTCGCCGCCAGCGCCGAATAGGCGAGCGCCGCCACGGAAGGTTCGATCGTCGCGGACCACAACCGCAGGCCGATGGGAAAGAGTTCCTCCTTGGCGAAATCGCGCAGCGCATCGAGGAATTCCTCGGTCTCGAATTTAAGTTGCAGGATTTGTCCGGCGCGTTGCCTAAAACCATTTTCATCGAGGGGAGCCTTGACGACTTCCGGATCGATCGCGGCGTCGAGCACATGCGGACGGCTTATGACGGTGCGCGCGAGCCTTGGCGCGCCGCCTAGAATTTCGCCGAACAATTCGCAGATCGGCGGATTG
>DATBYR010000393.1:0-21458 GCA_036513565.1 Methylocella sp.
CGCTCATCAAGACTTTTTTCAGCGGCGCGGATCCCGAGACTCCGGCGGGCAAGCTCGCTCTTGCGCGCGTTTTGACCGACGACGGCAAGACGACCGAGGCGGCCGCATTGGTGGGCGCGGTGTGGCGCGAAGCCGACCTCAACCCCCAGCTCGAAGCGAAGGTGAAAACGGATTTCAACACCTATTTGAACAGAGCCGACCATAAATTTCGTGCCGATCGTTTGCTCTACAAGGAGCAGATCGCGGGGGCAGTTCGCGCCGCCGCCTTGGCCGGGCCCGATGTGCTGGCGCTCGCCAAGGCACGTGCCGCCGTGATCAACGAAGGGCGGAGCGACAAACTTCTCGCCGCGGTTCCCTTGGCCCTTCACACCGATCCGGGCTTTCTATTCGCGCAGATCCACAAACTGCGCCACGCCGGCAAGATCCGCGCGGCGGCCGACATCATGTTGGCCGCGCCACGCGATCCCTCGCGTCTCGTCGATGGCGATGCATGGTGGATCGAACGCCGGCTTCTCGCCCGCAAGCTCCTCGATCAAAACGACGCGGCGATCGCCTACAAGGTGTGCGCCGAACATTCCGCGATGTCGCGCGAAATGCGGATCGAGGCCGAATTTCACGCCGGCTGGATCGCGCTTCGTTTCCTCAACGACCCGGTGCGCGCGGCGAAGCATTTCGACGCCGCGGCCAAGCTCGCCGAGACACCGATGTCGCGGGCGCGCGCGGCCTATTGGCAGGGCCGTACCGCCGAGGCAAGCTTCGCGAACGACGCCACGACAGCGGCCCGCACGTTCTACGAGCAGGCGGCGGTTCATCAGACAACCTATTATGGCCAGCTTGCGCGCGCCAAACTCGGGCTGACAGCGCTGCCGATCCGCTCGATCGCCAACGAGGCGAAGGGAGAGGACCGCGAAGACGCGATCAAGGTGATCGAACTTCTTTACGCCGCCGGCGAAAAGGAATTGGCCGCTCCGCTTGTCATCGAAGCGGCGCGTCACCTTGCCGACGAGACCCAAGTGGCGGCCCTGGCGAGCCTCGTTGCAAAGCAGCGCGACGCGCACCTTTCGCTTAACTTCGGCAAGATCGCAAGCCAGCGCGGGATGCCGATCGATGAGCTGGCCTTCCCGAACTATGGCGTGCCTGCCTTCGAGCCTTTGCAAAATTCCGCCGCGCCATCGGTCGTCTATTCGGTCGCGCGCCAGGAAAGCGCCTTCGAGCCAGCCGCCGTCTCGTCGGCCGGAGCCAAAGGTTTGATGCAGATGATTTTGTCGACCGCGAAACGGACCGCCGACCGTGCGGGCGTCGCCTTCGACGCGAAGCGACTCCTGACCGACGCGGCATTCAATGCCCAGCTCGCGGCACGTCATCTCGGCGAGCTTATGGCCGAACAGAAGGGCTCGTACATCCTGACCTTCGCTGCCTATAATGCCGGCGGCAAGAGGGTCAAGGAGTGGATCGACGCCCATGGCGACCCACGCAAACCCGGCGTCGATCCGATCGACTGGGTCGAGCGGATTCCCTTTACCGAAACCCGCAATTACGTCCAGCGAGTGATCGAAAATCTCAGCGTTTACCGGGTTCGTTTGGGCGACGCGGGACCGGCCTCGGCCGAGACCATTCTTAACACGCAGGCCAAGCTCTGAACGGGTTCTCGACTGGTGGCGCTGATTCCCCTGCGCCAAGTGGGAGATAGCCGACATGTTCCAATGCACGGGTTTCGCCACGCGGAACGCGAACGAACCGCTCGCACCTTTCTCGTTCAACCGCCGCGACCCCGGACCGAAGGACGTCCAGATCGAAATTCTCTATTGCGGCGTTTGCCATTCCGATCTTCATCAGGCACGCGACGAATGGCATAACACGGTCTACCCTTGCCTTCCGGGACATGAAATTGTCGGCCGGGTAACCAAGACCGGCACCGAAGCAACCCTTTTCAAGACGGGCGACCTCGCCGCGGTCGGCTGCATGGTCGATTCCTGCCGAATTTGTCCTTCCTGCCGGGAGGGCCTGGAACAATATTGCGAGCGGGGCTTCAACCCAACCTACAACGGCGTCGACAAAGTGATCGGAGGCCCGACCTTCGGGGGCTATTCCAATGCGATCATCGTCGACGAGGCTTTCGTGCTGCGGATTTCCGGCAAGCTCGATTTGGCCGGCGTGGCGCCTCTGCTCTGCGCCGGGATCACCACCTATTCGCCGTTGCGCCATTGGCGTGTCGGACCGGGCCACAAGGTCGGTATCGCCGGGCTTGGCGGGCTCGGCCACATGGGCATAAAATTCTCCCACGCCTTTGGCGCCCATACGGTTTTGTTCACCACCTCGCCGAGCAAAGTCATGGACGCCAAAAGACTCGGCGCCGACGAGGTCGTGATCTCAAAAAATCCCGATGAGATGGCGGCGCACGCGAATAGCTTCGACTTCATCCTTGACACAGTCGCGGGACCGCATGAGGTCAGCCGATATCTTGACCTTTTGAAGCGGGACGGGACGCTAACCCAGGTCGGCGCCCCCGAAAAGCCCATGGCGGTCGAAATCTTCAGCCTCATCTTCCAACGCCGCAATTTTGCCGGCTCATTGATCGGCGGCATAGCCGAGACGCAGGAGATGCTCGATTTCTGCGCCAAGCATCAGATTATCGCGGACGTGGAAATCATCCCCATTCAAAAGATCAACGAAGCCTATGAGCGGATGCTGCGCAGCGACGTGAAGTACCGCTTTTCGATCGATATGAGCTCGCTATCGCGTGCGGCATGAAGCCATTGTCTCGGCCGTGCTCAGTGGATCGCCGGGGCGGCTTCCGCGAGCGGCTTTGCGCGGCATCCTCTATTGATTCACAATTTCTTCGATTTGACGCACCAAGGCTTGGCCGTCGTAAGGCTTCGGCAAAAACCTGCCTTCGCACGGCATCATCTCGGCGCGGACTCGATGGCCGGAGGTGAGAACAATTCCGATGCTCGGCCAGCGCTGGCAAATGCGGCGCGCGAGGCCCAGGCCATCGAGGGAGCCCGGCATTTCGACATCGGAGAACACGACGCGCACCTCTGGGGTCGCCTCCAGAATCCGCAACGCTTCGTCGCCATTACCCGCCTCCAAAACCTCGAAGCCCGCCTCGGCGAGAAGGTCCGCACCCGTCAGACGCACAAAAGGCTCGTCCTCGACGATCAGGACGACACAGCGCGATTTTGCGGCTTTTGCTTCCATCGCCTTGCAACTATAGGATTTGACATAAGTTCCTTTGGATTGTCCGGTTAATTAACAAATCATTTCAAATCTCCGCCGGCACGCGAGCGGGGCAGTGGTGATTGCATGAGCAAAGTGGAGCTTCCGTTCGAAAGCCGTTTTTACTCCGCGCCGGATGGGTTGAAACTTCATGTTCGCGAATACGGCTCGATGCTCGATCCCGGCGTTCCCGTCGTCTGCTTGGCTGGGCTCACCCGCAATTCGGCGGATTTCGGCCGCTTGGCGAGCGCGCTCGCCGCCGGTCTGAAAGGAGCCAAGCGGCGGGTGCTGGCCCTCGATTATCGCGGCCGCGGCCTTTCCGGTTATGACCGGGACTGGAAGAATTACAGTCTCGAAATCGAAAACGCCGATGTGCTGTCGGTTCTCGCCGCCACGGAGATCGAGGCCGCGATCTTCATCGGCACCTCGCGCGGCGGCCTGCACACGATGCTGCTTACCGCTACGCGCCCGGCGGTCATTCGCGGGGCCGTCTTGAACGACATTGGCCCGGTTCTGGAGCCGCGCGGCATGGCTCGCATCCGCGGCTACGTCGGCAGGCTGCCTGAGCCACGTTCGCTGCCGGATGCCGTCGATCTCCTCAAGGAAACGATGAGCGAGCGTTTCAACGGTCTGAGCGAGGCCGATTGGGAAGATTACGCCAGAATAACCTTCACCGATGCGGTGGGACGCATTTGCCAGCGATACGATCGCAATCTGATGAAGCCGCTCGAAAGTCTCGATCTCGAACAGCCTCTTCCCACGCTCTGGCCGCGATTCGATGGTTTGCGCGACGTCCCTTTGCTCATCATCAGAGGCGGAAATTCGGATCTTCTCTCGGCCGAAACGCTTCGGGAAATGGCCGCCAGGCACAAGGGCGCGGAGATTTATATCGTCGAGGGTCAAGGCCATGCGCCGCTTCTGCTCGACGAGGAAACGATTAGCAGGATTTGCGCATTTGTCGCGGCGGCCGATAGCGGCGCACGGAAAGATTATTATCACCCCCGCGGAACAACCTCGTCCCGCTCTACATCAGGAACAGCCAGGTGACCGCCGCGAAGACGGGAAAAAGGATCGCGCCCGACCAGATCATATAGGAGACGAAACCAGGCATGTTCACGCCGGAGCGCCGGGCGATGGCATAAACCATGAAATTAGGCGCATTGCCGATGTAGGTGTTGGCGCCCATGAACACCGCGCCGAGCGAAATCGCCGTCAATGTCTTGGCGAGCGGACCCATGAGCGCCGCGGGGTCGCCACCGGCGAGCTGAAAAAACACAAGATATGTCGGCGCATTGTCGAGGAAGGACGAGAGGACGCCGGTCGCCCAGAAATAGGCCGCGTTGTCTGGCGTTCCGCCCCGTGCCAGGACATTGATCACGGCCGAAAACGGACCTTTCGCGCCGGCTTCAAGCATCGCCATCACCGGAATGATGCAAATGAAAATGCCTGCGAAGAGATAGGCCACTTCCCTGATTGGCTCCCATTCGAATCCGTTTGCCGCGCGAAGCCCCGGATTCGTTACACGAAGCGAAGCAAGCCCGACGAAGACCATGATGAGTTCGCGGATCAGGTTTTGCAGTTCGATCCGTGTTCCGAGCAAGTCGAAGCCCATGCCTGGACGCCAGAAGCCGCTTGCGACGATGGCGAGGATCGCGATGCCGATGAGCCCGATATTCGCAAGGCCGCGGACGCGCAGTTTCACGGCGGCCGTTCCGGCGGACGGAGGGCTTTCTTCACGCCGGTAAAAATACGAATCGACAAGAAAGAAAATCGCAAGCAAGACACCGGACGCGAACAAGGCCTGTGGCCACAAGGCGCGCGTGGTCCAAAAGAAATCGATCCCCTGAAGGAAGCCAAGGAACAAGGGCGGATCGCCAAGCGGCGTCAACACTCCTCCAATGTTCGAGACAAGAAAAATAAAGAAGACCACCACATGGGCGTTGAAGGAGCGCCCGCTATTGGCGCGAATGAGCGGCCGGATCAGGATCATCGAGGCGGCGGTTGTTCCGATCATGCTCGCGATCATGGTGCCAAGCGCGAGGATCGTTGTGTTGACCGGCGCCGAGCCGTTGAGCCTGCCCTCGATCGAAATGCCTCCGGCGGTGGTAAACAGCGCGAAAAGCATGAGAATGAAAGGCAGATATTCGAGCGCCATGCTGTGCACGAAAGCGGCTACCGCCGCCGGCAACCCTTCGACGGCGATAAGGCCTCCAAGCGTGAGGATCGCCCAAAAACCTGCTGCCTTGGCGTAATGGATATGCCACCATTCCTTGACGGCGAGCGGGCCAAGCGCGATCGACAGCAACATCCCGGCGAACGGCAGGGCCAGCGGCAAGGGGAGCCGCGTACCGTCCAGAGCCTCCCCTGCCATGGCCGGAGTGGCCGTCATCATCACCGAAGCGAATAGGCTTGCGAGGACGATACGTCCTAGCGAAAAAGCCGACATGTTTCCCGGCGCGCTCCTCGAGCCTGTGTCGATGGGCCGAGAAAAGCTGTACGATTGAGCGTAAGAAGCTTCAAGGCGATTTGGCGTCGCGTCACCGTACATTGTAGGGGTTCGCTTGCGATCCCCGGCGCTCGATCGGACACGAGGCGCGCTGCAAGAGGCCCGGTCGCAACGCCGTCTGGTCACGGATGACAATTCGACCGAGCCGAATTGTCGCCTCGATGAGCGCAGGAATTCCGCGCGAGATCCTCACTCAGCGCCGAGCCTGGCGCAGACCGCGAGCGTTGATTCGGCTGCCTCGCGCCAGGAGTACCGCTTCACCCGCTCGCGGGCCCGCGCGACCAGCGTGGCGCGCAAGGCCGTGCCGGTGAGGATCCGTTCCATGCTTCGGCTCATGTCGCCTGCATCGTGCGGATCGAATGTGTCGGCGGCATCGCCGGCGATCTCGGGCATGGTGGTGTTGTTGGCCACCGTTACAGGTACCCCGGCTATCATCGCTTCATGTACCTGCAGGCCCCATCCTTCGTAGAACGAAGGATAGACGAAGAGGTCGGCCCCTTGGTAGAGCGCCAGCACGTCCCCGGACGGCACATAGCCGAGGACCTTGATGTCGCCCGCGAACTGACTGCTCTCTACGCGGCGGTAGAACTCCGGGTACGGCCACAGGGTCCGCCCGGCGATGACAAGCTGATGAGGCAGCCCGCTGCGGGACTTCAAACGTCCAAACGCCTCGACCAGACCCTCAAGGTTCTTCCGGGGGTGGATATCGTTCAGGGAGAGAATGTACTGCGGCCCGATGCTGTACCGGGTGCGGACATCCGAGATCCTAGCCGCGGACAGACGCTCGGTGAATTCGGTGCGCACGCCGTGCGGCACCACGACAATTTTCTCGGGGGGGACGTGCAGGATGCGGATGATCTCGCGCCGGGAGAATTCCGTCGGAGTGACGATTCGGTCTGCCCGCTTAACCGAGCTTCTTGTGGCGAGCGTTCTGGGTAAGGCTATATGAGGCGGCAACCAGCCCGGATTCGCCAGCCAGAAGACGTCGGCAAGCAGCAGGACCGTCTTGCAGGGCACGTAGGCGGGCAGGGTGGAGAACGAGAGAAGGACATCGACCGGATGCCGTTCCAGCTCGATTGGATAGGCGATCAGGTTGCGCAGGAACGAGCTTCTCGCGTAGCGAGGCAGTGTGACGGCTTGACAATTGGGCCGGTGATCGATGCCAACTTCGTCGTCGAGGGCGTACACCTTGAATCGCCCCTGCGGCCAACACTCCAGCATCTCCTTCAGGAGTTGCCTGGCATGAACGCCATGTCCGGAGCGTGACCCGAAGCTCTTGCCCTGCCACAGGAACTTGCCATCGTAGCCAACGGTCAGGGCCATGTCGACGCCACTTCGTTCTCCACTGCGGATTCCGGCGGCACCGGCCACCGGTGGCGCTCCTCATCTGAGCCGTCATGGATAATCTTCGTGTTGTCTCCGGCGGTCAAGTTGTGGTGCGCTCGGGCAGCCCCCAGCGCTAGTCGGCGCCCTTGCCTCCATTGACGATCGCTCCGAGATATCGGAGAATTCACGGGCAAGCGACAAGTCGCTTGACGGAATCGGCTTTTGGTCGTTAAGGAACGTGAATTGAGGCTACGGGACGAAGCGTATATCGGTAGGACAGACGTCGACGGTTCGGCCGCGTTACCGCCCTTCCCGCAGAAATCTTGTGACAACTTCTAGGATGGCCGAAGATCTCACTGTCCTCATTGCCAACCTCGGTCAGCTGGAAAACCTCCGGTCATGCCTCAAGTCTCTCTTCGATACCGCTAGCGGCGAAACCTCGTTACGGGTGATCGTCGGCTTCAATTTCCAGGGTGAGAGCGATAGCCCGCGCGCGCTCGCAGGCGACTTTCCCCAGGTGGAGCAGTTGAGGGCGCCGGGGAAGCTCGGCTATTGCCGCGCCTACAATCAACTGATGGCGCGGAGGACTGGCCGCTATGCCCTGCTGCTGGACGACGACACCGTGCTCCGTGCCGGCGCGATCGACGGCATGGTGCGTTTCATGGATGCGCACCCCGAAGTTGGGATCGCCGGATGCCGAACCACCTACCTGGACGGCAGTTATCAGAAGACCACCGCCTTGATGTACAGCATGGGAACGGAAATTATCAACATTTTGCGCCCGGCCGCTTTCTGGAACGACGGCATCGATGAATCCGTCACAACCTGGAAATCGGCCGGCTGGCTGAACGGCCATTTTCTCTTGGTGCGGGCACAGGCGATCGAGGAGGCCGGCGTGCTCGACGAGTACTTCTACACATATCAATGCGAGGCCGATTGGTGCCTGCGCATTCGTCGCGCGGGCTGGGAGGTCGCTTATGTCCCCGATTACGAGGTCATGCACATCGGCGGGGCCAACAGAGTGGCGAGCCATAGGAATCTCGTCATGAGCCATGTCAACCGTTACTACTTTATTCGCAAGCACTATGGCAACGCCGCCGTTCATGTGTTTCGGCTGATCATGAGCGTCGGCGCTTTGCTGCGTCTGCTGAAATACACCGCCGTGTGGCTCGTCAGTCCGGACCGCCGGCCGGAAGCCGGACCCAAGGTCACGGGCTATTGGAAGACCGTGCTGCTCGGCGCCGCGGCCCATCCCGAGGACCAGCCGGAGGAGCTACGGCGCGAGAAGGCAAATTCCGAATTGTTCCGGCTAGACGTTCCGAGGTGAAGCCGGATACAAGAATCACCGGCACGAATCCAGCAAGTGATCCGGGACTGCGGTACCGAGGAGAGCAACCATAATGGTCTTCCATCAATCGTTGAAAGAGCATCCTCCCGCTAGGGGCATTCGCGCGTTCCGAGGGCTTTTTGAGGCCTTGTACATAGCGGCCGAGCCCCTCGATTTTGCTGCTCGGGTACTGAACAATCGGACCGATTATCCCCCCATCAGGTTGAGAAGGCGTAGCGGGGCCTTGCGCCAGATGGAAATGGCACCTCGCGTAACGTGTACAGTGAGGTGTAGGCACGTCGGGAACCTGGGATTGCTGACGGAGTAGCAACGATGGAATTCTACCGCATTTGGCGGGTTCTCGCCGGTCATAAATGGGTGTTGATCTGGCTGCCAATCATCGCAACTTGCGCAGGCCTTGGAGTGACCTACGTGCTCCCTGAACAGTACGAATCCGTCGCGTTGGTACTCGCCCGGCCGTTCGAAGACATCAAATTCAACTCGGGCGGTGGCGACAAGAAGGAGATCCGCGGCTTTCCAGTAAACCTGTCCGCGCCCATCGACGGGCCCAGCAAGACTTACATGGAAGTCATAAAGAGCCCGGCGGTGGCGGTGAAGATCGTTGACGCCCTTCAACTGCACATCAAGAAACCGAAGGAGTACGAGAGTTTATTCGAGACCATCGAAGACAAAGTGAAGACCTGGGTCAAAAGCACGATCCGGACCGTGCGCAATTACGCCAAGTACGGACGAGACATTCCCGCGACCCCGTTCGAGCTGGCCGTCGAGGACATCGAGAATTACCTCGTCGGTTCTGCGAGGAAGGATACTTACGCCTTCGACATCACCTATCGCTCCAGTGACCCGAAGGAGGCGGCGGCTGTTGCCAACATGGCAGCCGAGATCTTCCTAAAGCACAGTTCCGAGGCGTATCGCAGCGAGTCGGCGCGCGCCCGTGAGTTCTTCGAGATGCAGCTTGAGGAGAGTCGCAAAGCGCTCGATCAAGCCCGGGCCGCGATACTCGCGTACAAGGATTCGGGCGACACGTTCGAGCTGAAATCGGAATACGACGAGAAGCTGAAGATCGTATCGGACCTGAAAAACACGCTCGCGAAGACCGAGGGGAAGCTGGCGGGCCATCGTGTCATGGCCGAGCGCAGCCACCTCAAGTATAGCCCGCTCGTGGTCGCGGCCGAGGCGGAGATAGCGGAGCTAAAAGAACAGATCTCGACCTTGCGGGTACAGCTAGCCGCCTACCCTAAAAAAGAGACACGAATGAACGACCTTCTTCTCACCGAGCGCCTCGCCGGGCAGAGCTATGAGTTCTTTCTAAAGAACTACGAGGAGGCGCGCGTAAAGGAGGCTGCCACCGCCACCGAAATTCGCATCGCCTCGCGCGCGGTGCCTGGTCTATACCCGGTCAAGCCACTGAAGTATGTGTACGCCGGACTGAGCTTCGCAACGGCCTTGGTTGTGGCGATCGGCTGGGTGCTGTTCTTCGAATCGCTTGATCCACGCGTCCGCACGATCCGCGACCTGGATAATGAGCTCGGGGTGCCGGTGTTGGCCGCGATACCGGCACTGAAAGCGCTCAGGGAGATTCGAGGATCGGATTAAGCGCCTAGAATTCTTCAAATGCCTTCTCCAACTCACCGGTCCCGATGTGCCGCCCGCGGAACGAAAGCGGGTATGTCCGCGCCCTTGCTTGGTGATCCGGCCACGGTGAGCGAAATCCATTTCGATTGCCGGACGCTCGGATTGAGACCGGGATAACTCACAAGCCTCTGAGGCTCGCCGAGGCGGTTGATGTCGCCGATCGCTGTGATAATGGCGAGCGCCACGACCATGTCGACACCGGGGATCCCATCGGCCGCGCGACGTTCTCGTCGGCAAGAACCGAGAGCGAGAACGCGGTCCTGCGGGATAAAACCCGCGCGTCCGGAGTCCGATCAACTGTCGTCTCGAAACCTCGCTCCCTGCCGCTGCTGCAGAACGAACGCGTACGGTCAATGCGCTTGACCACGAACATGAGAATCATAATTCAGACGATTTGGGAATCGCAATTCCATCAAACTTCATCCCGCCCTAAAAACTGATCGCGGTGCGCAGCGCAAAAACGGCGGCGTCGGGGATCCGCCCGACAAAAGGATTAAGGGGATCGACAACGCTGCCGCCGGGATGGAAGACATATTGAAAATCTGGTTGAATGGTCCAGCCGGCAACGATCTGCGCCTGATAGGTGAGTTCGACAACCAATTCATAATTGCGCAAAGGCAAAGCCGTTTTTGCAAAGAAAGCTCTTTCGCGATCAAGTTCTCTGAGACCGGGAGAGAGCTGAAAAAAGGCTGCTGCGAGGCCAAAATTATCGTCCGGCCGCTTATCCCAGAGCCCCATGAAATTGAGCCCTGCATTGGCGGAAAAGTCGATCACATTGCGATCGGAGGGACTTAGAAAAGCGCGCGCGAACGCGCCAACGCCTTTTTTCGGATCGTCGCCTGGCAGGCGCCAGACCATCTGGTCGATGACGCCGTAAACGCCATAATCACCGCTATGGGTCCGCGCCGCGCCGTTGCTCGACGGATCGGCGAGCGACTTACCGTCGATGTCAAAATGCTTATCGTCGAACTTGCCGAAGTGGTACCAGGCACCAAGCTTAACTGTCCCGGCAAGCCCCTGTGCTGTCTTGTCTTGATTGTACATGTATTGCGCTTCGGCCATCAGCAATGGCGGGTCCCTGAGACGAAAATTTAGTCCGGCTGGGTCCAAAATCTCCGGCTGTCCAGTGAACCCTGCTCCCGAGGGATCGCCATTGTACAAGCCAGCGAGAAGTGCGAACTGATCGTTCGGGGTCACTTTGAGGCGAACACCCGGCGTCGTCAGCGGATAGCCTGGTCCTTCTCCTGGTAGGTCCTGCGTGAATATCGTCGGCCAGCCGAACGTGCTGTTGATATACAGAGTGTTGCTGAATTCGCTGATGGCGAACTGATTGTCGGCTGCCAGTTGACCGACGCGGAGAAACGCCAGGTCGCCGAACTTTTGTTCGAGCCACAGCTCGAACAGCCGGGTCGCTGGCCGCGCCTCGATGCTGTCGACCGCCCCAAGACTGAGGATGTTGGGCGCCGTCAGCCGACCGCCGTGTATTTGATAAGCGTTGACGCGAAAACTGAGGCCGTCCAAGCTTGCAATCTTTTCGAGGTCGGCGTCGAGCACCATGTAGAGGACACCTTCGTAGACGGCGCCTTGCCTAACTCCGCCCGTGGGATTGCCCAAGCCATCCGCAAAATAAGTCCATTGCAAATTGTAGCCGTGGTCGAGCAGCCCTTTCTTGAACTGGGCAAGTACCGGAATGCTAGAGGCGATCGTTGACCGCAGCTCCGACGGCAGCTGTTCGTTTTCCTGCGTCGGCGCGTTGGTAGTCGCTTCCTGCGCTTGCGCCAAACTGCCAGAAGACGCGGCGCACCCGACACCAAGAAGCAAACAAAGCGAAAGCCTGCGCCACATGTGTTCCTGCCAAGAGATCACGCGACCGGTCCGGCAAGCTGGTTTGCTCCGGCCTCGATTTGCTTGGTTCCGCCGCCAAGCCCGATCGTCTGACGCAGGAGGCACCTGCGAGAGGCAGGCGCGTCTCGCCGCCCAAAAACCGTGTTGATCAAAAGCATCTTGGTGTCTCCCCGTATTTCGCACCAAGGATATGAAGTCAGGCATGAAGACATGAGGACGTTTTTTGTCAATGGAAGGCAGCATCTTGATTCACCGTCACATTAATGAAAAGATGGCAAGGGTAGTGGATCAGTTTGAAAACCGTGTAGCTTGAGTTCTCCATTGACATCAAAAATAGTATAGACTACACTTTGTTGCCATGGCTAACAGAAATTGCGTCAAGGTTGGGGGAATGGCATGGCGCGCACGAGAGCGGCCGTCAGTGCAATGGTGCTTTTGCTGATATTTGGCGAAGCCAAAAGCAGCGAGACGGAGAGCGCGGATAAGAGCCAATATACACTTTTCAATCCGACGCCGGAACGTCTGTTGCGCGACTTTTCCCCCGATCGTCCCAGCACGACGGAAAACCCCTTTACGGTCGACGCCGGGCATGTCCAAGTCGAAACGAACTTGTTCGGCTATGCCCGGTCGCGGCCCGATTTGGAAGGTACGATCACTGATACATTCGATGTCGCGACGTCCAACATCAGGATCGGGTTGACGAATTCCGCCGAAATCAACTTTGTGCTGCAGCCTTATGGCGTCATAATCACGCGCCCGCCCGATCCATCAAGAGCGTTTCGCAGCTCCGGTGTCGGCGGTCTGGAAATCCACGCGAAGTTCAACCTTTGGGGCAATGACACGTTCGGGGAGCCAGGCTCCACGGCGCTCGCATTGTCGCCATTTGTCAGCCTTCCCATCGATCGGACCAACGGCATCGGACCCGCATTCGTGGAAGGCGGATTGGTCGTGCCGTTTGGGGTCCAGCTCTCCGACAAGTTCGGTCTCGATATAAATGCTGGCGTGCTTTACTTGCGGGACAGCGGCGCCGCCAGGCATCACGCGGAATTTCTGACTTCCGCATCGCTCGCCTACCAGTGGACGGAAACGTTCAGCACCTATTATGAGGTGGTCGCCCAGGTCGGCAGGGACGATCCGCGGGGTGATATCGTCTTGCTCGACAGCGGGGTCACCTACTTGTTGATCAAGAACGTGCAATTAGATGGGGGCGTCAACTTCGGCGTCACGCCCGCTGCTCCGCGTATCAATCCCTTTGTCGGCATAACGGTGCGCTTCTAAGCTAAGCATCAGTCTAAAAGTCGGGCATCTCAGGTTACTCTGCGCAAAACGGGCATTTCTCGTGCTCAGCGCCGTTCCTCTCGCCCTCACTGGCGGCGTTGCCGCCTTGTGTGCGCGGCATGCTTGATTATTGGCGACAGCATCCAGGAAATCTGTCCCTACACCTCGACCTTTTCGCCGGCGTTCGCCCATTCCTGAAAGCCGCCGGGGTAGTGCGCGCGGACATCGTCGCGCCCGGCCTCCTGGGCGAGCGCCAGCGCGGTGAGCGAGCGTTTGCCGGAGCGGCAGGACAAAACCACCCGCTTGCCCGGCACGACCGGCAGGGCCGTCGGGTCAAAACGCTGGAGCGGATTGAGTATCGCACCCGGAATGCGGCCGGCCGCATATTCATTCGGCTCGCGCACATCGACAAGCAGAATCGAGCCGTCCGCCAATCCCTTTTTCAATTCGTCTATTTGGACGTTTTCCACTGGTCCGGCCATGAACAGCTCCCCTTTTTCCTCCTGCGCTCCCGGTGAAGGAATTTCGCAAAAGCTGTGCCCTTACGCAAGACGATTGTCACGCCGGGCGAGAATTGCTTCGGCCGCCGAGAGATCGCTCGGATCGTTGGCGTTGAAAAAAGGATCGTAGGGCTCGATTGGCCACTCGACAGTGGCGCGGCTGTAGTTTTGCAAGAATGCCTCGACCTTTCGCATATCCTTTACAACGAGGGCGTGGCGGAGATCGTTTCTGATCGAGACCGGCCAGAGCGCGACGGACGGATGCGTCCTGCCGCCTGAACGCGCGCAGGCGATCACGGCGTTGTCTTTCGCCCTTGCGTCCATGAGGCAGGCGGCGAGGTCGCCCGGCAAAAACGGCGTGTCGGCCGGCACGCTGATCGCCAAGGGGACATCGGGACAATGCGCCGCGATCCAATCGAGCCCGGCGAGAATGCCCGCGAGCGGACCCATAAAACCCGGCACATCATCGGCGACGACTGGCACATCAAATCCGGCAAATCTTGCCGGATCGCCATTGGCGCTCAACACAAGGCCTGCGCACTGGGGTCGCAGCGCCGCGATCACATGGGCGAGAAGGGAAATTCCGCCGGCCTTTCGCAGCGCCTTGTCGCCGCCGCCCATCCGGCGTCCGAGCCCGCCCGCGAGAAGGATGCCAACACACGTTCCGGTCCGCATCGTATTCCGCGCCTGAGCACGTGTTGCCTGCCCCGCGCGCCATTGGCGTGCAGGATGCTGGGCTCAAGCATGTCCCTTAGAACCTATACCAGACCCCAGCGGTTGGACCCAGCTCGCGTCCGGCGCTGATCCCCGCGACCGTTATAAAGCCGCCGATCTGCACCGACCATTGCGGCGCGATATCGTAAACGAAGCTTGGTTGCAGTTTGGTCCAGGATACATGCCCGAACTGGAGGGAACCGTTTACAATCGACGTGAAGCTCTGCAGCAACACGAGAAGTCGCGGCAGGGGGCGCAGTCCCATCGCCAGATCGATCCGCCATTCGCCGGGCTGACCGGCGGCGTAAAAGCGATAGCCGGCCTGTGCCTCGACGAAACCCTCCATCCCCGCGACGATAACGTTGCGCCCGGCCAGGCCCCGGACATCGAGGGAAGCGGCGCGGCGCACCCCGAACGGCCCAAGCGAATCCGCGAACGAGCCGCCGGGCGAGCGCAAGCCGGCTTGAAACGAAAGGACGCTCGTATCCGTGTGGTAGAGCCCGATTCTCGCCGCGATCTCACTCTCGCCGACTCCATTGTAGGATTGCCCCGGAGGAGGGTTCTGAATGCGGTCGTAGGAAGGCGACGCGACCAGGGTCAGCCAATTTGTCAGGCCATATTCGATATAGGTTCCAACTTCGAACTTGCGATAGGACGGGACCGGAATGAGATGTCCTTGCGCATCGAACGCACGGCTGGAATCCGAAAAGAACGTATCGGCAATGACCTGCCCGTCGCCGGGAGGCAACAGCCAGGCACCCCCCACGCCGCCTCGATGCCGGCGCCGGTGAGCCCGCCGGCGGCGGCGATGAGCGCGAGGAGGAACCGCGGGATACGCAACGGAAAGCCCTTTCCGGCTTGGCGCGTCGACAACTATCGACATATAAAAAAAGACTGTTGACATTGCACATCATATTCTAGGCGCATTTCCGGCCAGCGCAAAGCGTTTCGCTTAAAAATTTAGTGTTTTGCTCTAAGCGACGGGCCTCGTCCTCTACGGGCTTGGGCGCGCGCCTATGCGGCGATCGATGTCATTCAATGGCCGGGCGGATTCTCCCGCCGCGACACCGGCGGGCGGGCATTGGCGCGTGATCCGATTCAATCGAACCGGATCACGCCTGGAAGCATGCGTTTTTAGTTGTTGCCGCCGATGCCCCCCATGTGCATTTCCTCCCCAGAGTGGGAAATGCGCGCCTTGACCGACGTGGTGCCGCTGTCGTCGCCGATGGTCAGCATCACCGGCACAGGGTTCTTGGTGCCGGTCAAGTTGGCGTGCCGCGCCTCCGCGTCGAACGCGTATCGCAAGGTGCCCGTCCGCTTGATCAGTGCGTGCAGCCTCACGCCGTCGATGACCCCGTGGAAGGTGAAAACCCCGTCTTCGTGCTCATGCTCGTGCTCGCGCTCGTGCTCGCGCTCGTGCTCCTCCTCGTCCTCGTCCTCGTTCTCGTGCTTTTTGAACGCCCCGGGCGGGATGGTGGTGGTGAAGGTGCCCACCTGGAGCTTGACCGCCTCTGTGACGGGATTGATGCTGGCGGTGCTGCTCAAGGTGAAGCTGGACTGCAGTTCAAAGGTATCCTTGTTCGGCTTGCGGTCCAAGTCGATCTCGAGCTTGGCGCTGAAGGCGAGGAAGGGGACGCCCACCGGCGGCGGCATAATGCCCACGCCACTGGAGCCACTCCCCACCGGGACCGTGGCCACCACCGTGTTGCTGGCCGTGTCGATCACCGGGACAGTGCTGGAGTGGTTCGCGACATAGGCGTGTTTCCCATCCGGGGTGACGGCGACCGCAACGGGGAAAGGCCCCACCGGGACCGTCGCCACCACCGTGTTGCTGGCCGTGTCGATCACCGAGACAGTGCCAGAACTCGAGACAGCGCCACGACCAAAGAGATTCAAATTCGTGATGTAGGCATGTTTCCCATCCGGGGTGACGGTGACCCCAATGGCCTGATTCCCCACCCGGACCGTGGCCACCACCGTGTTGCTGGCCGTGGCGATCACCGAGACAGTGCCGTCGAACCCACTCGCGACATAGGCGTGTTTCCCGTCCGGCGTGACGGCGACTCCATGGGGGGCATTCCCCACCGTGATCGTGGCCGCCACCGTGTTGGTGGCTGTGTCGATCACCGAAACAGTGCCAGGAAAGATGTCATTCGCGACATAGGCATGTTTCCCATCCGGAGTGACGGCGACCCCATCGGGGAAAGTCCCAACCGGAACCGTGGCCACCACCATGTTGCTGGCCGTGTCGATCACCGAAACAGTGTTGGAGACTAAATTCGTGACATAGACGTGTTTCCCGTCCGGGGTGACGGCGACCGCAAAGGGGTTAATCCCCGCCGCGACCGTGGCCACCACGGTGTTGGTGACCGCGTCGATCACCGAAACAGTGCCGGGGGCCGTATCATTCGTGACATAGGCGAGTGTCCCGTCCGGGGTGACGGCGACCCCAACGGGGAAAGTCCCCACCGGGACCGTGGCCACCACCGTGTTGGTGGCCGTGTCGATCACCAAGACAGTGCCAGGGATGGCCCCCATTCGTTACATAGGCGAAGAGCGCCGCCGCCGCCGGCTAGGCGAAGAGCGCCGCCGCCGCCGGCGAGGCCATCAGGTCGAGTCCCATCGCCAGCAGGACGGCGAAGAGGGCCATAAAACCCGGCGCGAATGAGACGCGGCTTACATTGCTGTTTTTGCGATGCATAATATCCTCCCGACTTTATTCCGGCATTTTCCAGACCCCCGGTTTCACCCTCGTTGTACTTCCTTTCCGCTCTCCTGACAAAGCCAAGCCGATGCGCTTGGAAGCGGACCCTCCAGATTTCGAGACACCGCCCGCGCAATCGCACCGGCCTCAAGCCGTCCGATGTAAGAGGAGTATTTTCGCCCCGCCGATCGTACCAAAATGTTTCTCACGTGAAACTTTTTGGTGCGATTGCGCGAGAATTCCGGACAGTTAAGATCGCTTCAGGCGGGCCGTCCGGCGGCCGAACTGACCACCGCGCCGCCCTTCGCTTGAACCGCTTCTAAAAGGACAATTAAGCGCGTGACTCGCCTGGTGCGCGGATTGGCCGATCTCGCGAGCGGATACGAAGTCATTTTGAGCGACGTGTGGGGCGTCGTTCACAATGGACTCGTGGCCTTCGAGAGAGCCGCTGAGGCGCTTGGCCGCTTCCGGGCAGGCGGCGGCAAGGTCGTGCTCATGACGAACTCGCCCAATCCCAGCCGGCTCGTCGCGGCGCAACTCGCCCGGCTTGGCGTAACGCGAAAAGCCTACGATGCGATCGTCTCGTCCGGCGACGTCACCGTTTCCTTGCTCGTCGCGCGCACCGGCGCGGGCTTGTTTCATCTTGGCCCGCCCGATGAAACTGCCCTTTTCGACGAGGTTTTTGCTCTAAGCGGCAAGGCGCCCCGCCTCGTGCCGCTGAAGCAAGCAAACTTCGTCCTCTGCACCGGCCTTGCCGATCCCTGGCACGAGACGCCCGTCGATTACGAAGAACTCCTTGCCGCCATGTGCGCGCGGAACCTCGAGCTCATTTGCGCCAATCCCGATATCGTGGTGGAGGACGGCGGCAAGCTGTTTTATTGTGCTGGCGCGATCGCGGAACGCTATGCCGTGGCGGGCGGCAAGGTGATCCAGGCCGGCAAGCCTTTTGCCCCGATTTTTTCGCGCGCGCTCGAACTGGCGCGGGGGCCGGACACCAAGACCATCGATCGCGAGCGGGTCCTCGTGATTGGCGACGCCATGCGAACCGATATCAAAGGCGCGCACGACCAGGGCTTTGACAGTCTCTTTGTGACCTCCGGCATCCATCGCAAGGAGCTGCACGGCGGCGCGCAAGACACCGGCCTCGACGCCGCCGCGTTCCGGCAGTTCATGGAAGCAGCGGATTTCGCGCCGACGGCGGCGATCCCGGAACTGGTTTGGTAGAAAGTTCCGGGAAGGCGGCATGGCGCGGCCTTGACGCCGGCCCTTCTGCCATGCAGTTTCCCGCCGAGTCCGGAGCTCCGCCGGCGCCCGCATGGCGTCTTACGATTTGGGTTCCCTTGGCCGATCCTTCCTCCGCTAAAAATTTCGTTGTCGCCATCGATCCGGTGACGCCGCCGCCCGGACTTGCGGGCGCGGTGGTCGCGATCGGCAATTTCGATGGCGTTCATCGCGGTCATCTCGCGGTGATAAAGCGCGCCTTGACGCTGGCCCAGGAACTAAACTGTCCCTGCGCGGTGCTTACCTTCGAGCCGCATCCGGCCGATTTTTTCAAGGGTCCCAACACGATCTTCCGCCTCACGCCGCGCGACGCCAAGGCCAGGGCGCTGGAGCAGCTCGGCATCGACGGCATGATCGTCATCACCTTCGACAAGGTTTTGGCGAGCCTTCCGGCCGAGGCTTTCACCGTTGAAATCCTGGTCCACCGTCTAAAAGTCCGCGCCGTCGTCGCGGGCTATGATTTCCATTTCGGCGCGGGCCGCTCCGGCTCGCCCGCTTTTCTCAAGGAAGCGGGCAAACGGCATGGCTTTGCCGTCGAGATCGTGGAGAGGGTTCCAGCGGATACGGCGGACATCAATGAGGCTACCTCCTCGACGGCGGCCCGCGCGGCACTTGAGGCAGGCGACGTAGAAACCGCCGCGCGACTGCTCGGTCACCCCTTTGCGATCATGGGCAAAGTCATCCACGGCCAGGAACTCGGCCGGACATTGGGATTTCCGACGGCCAATCTTTTGCCGGACCCAAGCTGCCGGTTGCGCCATGGCGTCTACGCCGTCCGCGTCGTTGCCGGGACCGAAACCTATGACGGCGTGGCGAGTTACGGCCGCCGCCCAACATTCGATAATGGCCAGACGCTGCTCGAAGCCTTTCTTTTCGATTTTTCCGGCGATCTTTATGGCGAGACGATCGAGGTTCTCTTCATCGGCTGGATCCGGGCGGAGTCGAAATTCGATTCGGCCGCTGCGCTCGTCGCGCAAATGAAGCACGATGAGGCGCGGGCACGAGAGATCCTGCGGGGGCTGTCCGGGGCGGGCAAGATGAGGCGCTGAAGCGCCTTCCCCCGCGCGCGCATGGGCGGAATCGATTTGGCTTATTTGCTCGGCACCAACACCAGTCATCCATGCAACACGTTAGGCGGCTCCGCCCAACTTTGGCCGCAAAACTTAAGAGGAATAGCACCTCGGCCGGCGGAGCGCTCCCGCGCCGGCAGGACTAAAGGACAGCAATGGTTCGTGCATTTGCCCCCGCGGGCATCCTTCTCGCACTCCTGAACGGATCTCCGGCCTTCGCCTTCAATAACCCGCTCAACGGCGTGCAGCTGGCTAACTTTAATCCGCTCAACCGCGGGCCGCTGGCCGACTTTCTTAATCTTTTCCGCGAACAGGCCATACCGCGCCAGGTCATCGCTTGGCATCGAGGCTATGCGCCGGGCACGGTCGTCATCTCGACGAGTGAGCGCCGCCTCTATTATGTCCTCGGGAGTGGCGAAGCGATCCGGTATGGCGTCGGCGTTGGCCGGGAAGGTTTTACTTGGTCCGGCACGAAGACAGTAACGATGAAACGCCAATGGCCGGATTGGACTCCGCCGCCGCAAATGCTCAGGCGCCGCCCCGACCTGCCACGCCATATGGCTGGCGGCATGGACAATCCGCTCGGCGCGCGCGCGATTTATCTTGGCTCCAGCCTCTATCGCATTCACGGGTCGAACGAGCCGGACACAATCGGGGCCGCCGTGTCGTCGGGCTGCATCCGGATGACCAACCAGGATGTCGTCGATCTTTCCGATCGGGTTAAGGTGGGCACGAAAGTTGTCGTGATCCGGTAGCATGGCACATAGCCGCTCATCGTTCTCACTCAGCTTGCGTAGCTGAATTTTGGTTGCCAACCGGCGGCGCCTTCCGGAATGAGATCAAACAGGTGCCAGACACTGCAGAAATCGTCACTAGGCGAGAAGGTGGTATCCGCCACCCGCAGGATCCTGTCGCCCTTGCGCTTGAAGACCGAAACGCCCGGCGTCGCGCGGCCATTCGGGCGATAACCCATATCTTCCGCAAATGTCGTGCCTTGGATCGAGACCGTGGGAAACTTCCAGCCGCGACCGGCGGCGAAACTCTGTTGCCTCTCGGGCGTGTCCGGCGACGATACCACAAACGCCGCGCGATCGCGCAAGTGCTCGAACACACCATTGAAGCCATCGGCCCACATCGTGCAATGCGCGCAGGTAGTGCCCATATTGTGGATGACGAATAGCGTGTCCTTGTCGCCGAACAAAGCAGACAGCCGCGCCTTGCCTTGCGGCGTCGCAAATTCATAGTCATGGACTTCCGCTGGCTCGATCGATGCTTGAGCGCTTCGCATTTTCTCGCGAATCTCGGCGATTTGGCTCCGGTATTCGGCGAGCTTCCCGGCGGTCTCCTTGTATGTCATCGCTTAACCTCCCGCTTTTGTAATCAATTGCCATATTGGTCGCGAAGGCGCACCCAGGCCATCGGATAGGGCAGGCCAGCCTCGTCGCGCCCCTTGGGCACGAGGTCGAGGTAGTGATAGGCGGTGTTCAGCATGTCGATGCCGCGCGCGTAGCAGGAATAGGTGTGAAAGACACTCCCCTCGGCGTCTTTGAAGAACACGCTAATACCCGGCAGTTCCGTCATGTTCATCTTGTTCGCCGTGTAGTTGTAAATGGCGCTGCCGCAGGCAAGTTCTTCCGGCGTGAACGACACATTGTAGTCGTAATTGAAATCGCCGCCGGAGGATGACAGCCATTTGAAGCTCCACCCGAGACGCTTCGCGAAGGCCTGCAGCTTCGCCAGCGGCGCGCGCGAGATGGCGACGAACGTCACGTCGCGCTGATTTAGATGCGGCACAATGCCGTTAAAATTATCGGCCCAAAACGAGCAACTTTTGCAGCCGGCCTCCCAATCCGGGCCGAACATGAAATGATAGACGATGAGCTGACTGCGGCCGGTGAATAGCTGCCCAAGTGTCTGCTTCCCTTCGGGGCCGTCGAATACATATTGCTTGGTGACGCGCACCCAAGGCAGATCCCGGCGCGCTTGGCTCAACTGATCGCGCAGCCGCGTGAATTCCTTTTCCTTGGCGAGAAGG
>DATBYR010000394.1:0-4560 GCA_036513565.1 Methylocella sp.
ACCGCGGCGATGGCCGAGGCCCCGGGAGATCCCAAGGCGGTCAAGCAGGATGACAAAGGCAAATATCTCGATGCAAAGGGAGACCCCACCTTCAACATAAAGCCGGACGGCACGGTTGATTGGTATAGCTATTCCGGAAACCGCCGCTACGGCGATTGCTACGTCTGTCACGGTCCCGGTGGTGAAGGCTCGAGTTATGCGCCGGCTCTGAAGGATTCTCTGAAAAGACTGAACTATGCGGAATTCTACGGGATTGTCGTGGGAGGCAAGCAGGATCTTGGGGCCGGCCAAAACAAGGTGATGCCGGCGTTCGGGGATAACAAAAACGTCATGTGCTACATCGATGATATCTATGTTTATCTCCGCGCACGATCGGTCGATGCATTAGGCCGCGAAAAGCCGGAAAAGCACGAAGCGAAGCCACCGTCGGCGGCCGAGGCGGAGAAGGCATGTATCGGCGAGGGCAACTAGTCATAAAACCCATGCCATTTCGAGCCGCCATCATTGCATTTGCTCTCATTTTTCCGGTGTTTTTCGACGCCGCTGACGTATCGGCGCAAACCGGCGAAGGGGGCTCGATTGAACTTGTCGATCCGAAGGTATTGCGGGTCTGCGCCGACCCCAGGAATCTGCCTTTCTCGAATGAGGCTGGCGAGGGGTTCGAGAACAAAATCGCCGCGCTTCTGGCGCACAAGCTCGGCAAAACGCTCGCCTATGAATATTACCCCGGCGCAACTGGCTTCGTGCGCAACACGCTGAATGCACATCGTTGCGACGTGATCATGGGGATGCCGCAAGGAGACGATCTCGTTCAAGGAACAAATCCCTATTACCGGACAAGTTATGCCCTGGTTTCGAAGCAGGGAGCCGGTCTCGAAACGATTGACAGCCTTGAAGATACGCGTTTGCAAGCCAAGCGCATCGGCATCGTGGCCGGCACGCCTCCCGCGACCAATCTCGCGGTCAATGGGCTTTTGGAGAACGTCAAATCCTATCCGCTCGTGGTCGACACGCGGTTTGACGCGCCGGCTGCGGCGATGATCGCGGATCTCGAAGGAGGCCGCACCGATGCCGCCATCCTTTGGGGCCCAATCGCCGGCTATCTCGCGAAGCACTCCAAAATCCCGATGAAGGTCACGCCGCTCGTCAAAGAAGCGTCCGGACCGCGGATGATCTATCGAATCGGAATGGGGGTGCGCCATTCCGATCAGGACTGGAAACGTCTCTTGAACAAGCTCATCGCTGAGAATCAGGCCGAAATCATCCAGATTTTGGCATCCTACGGCGTGCCTCTTCTCGACGAGAACAACGCCCTCCTCGCCCATCAATGAGAGAGTACATCACTTAGGGCGATTCCTTTTCGATCAGATGATTCCATCTGATCGGGAAGCTCTCTGATGCCCGGTCACTCCAGGTTGCGTTGAATGACCCTGGCGAGCGCGAAAAGCCGTTGTTCGATGAGCGCCGGCGTCTCGCACACATAGGTGAGCGACTGGTGCCGTTCCTCGAAAACGCGCAGGTCCCATTCCAAGTCCCGTGCAACGGTCTCCGCATCTTGCTTGCTTGCGTGCGGCGACTCCTTGCCCAGCCCCTCTCGCGGCAAGGCGTTCTTGGCGCGTATTTTTGCGGCAAGCTCTCTTTGTTTTGCGCCGTAGCGAAGAAGCCCATCGATCACTTGCGTGCGCTCGTCGTTCAGCGTTTCAAATAGGCCGGCGAAAACGGAAACCAGCTTTTTGGTCTTGCTGGCTCCCCGCGATTGGGCAAACTCGTCGATCGCGCGTTCCGCGTCTTCGAGCGGGATGCGCCGCGCCGCGAGCCTTGCCACGATATCGGCGACGTCCTGATCGTTGCGCCAGGCCAGGCCCTCGATCGAGGGGCCGGACCATACCGCGGCCAAGGACAGCCGCCCGACCAGAATTTGGTGGCAAGGCCAGTTCAGCTCCGGGGAGTCCGCGTTTGGCGGAGCCGCGGCAACCAAAGCAGACTCAAGCGTAGCTGTAAGCGCGATCAGCCGCACCGCGGATTGACGCCACCGGCGGCGCCGAGTCGCGGGTCTCGAATCGTGCATCTCTCTTCCAGTCCAGTGCCCGACTCATTAAAACATGTTTTCGCGGCGGGTGAAAGACAACTGGCCGGGAGCCGTGAACAAGCACGGCGAAACGTCCGGATTTCGTGTCTTCGCGTAATTCATATTAGAATGGCCGTGCATGCGAAGGAGCGGGGCCATGCCAGCAAGGATTGGATTTTGACAATGAGCGAAGTTGCCAAGGAAAAAACCTATAGCGAAGCCGAGATCAGGGCGCGCCTCGAACGAGAATTGCCGCGCTGGGTCTATGAAGGAGGTTGGATTCGCCGCACGTATAGGACGGCGAGCTGGAAAGGTACGCTCATGGTGATCAACACGGTCGGTCATCTGGCCGAGGCCGCTTGGCACCATCCCGATCTCACCGCCTCTTACGCTTGGGTCGAAGTCCGCCTCCAGAATCATGCCGCCAAGGGGATCACGGACAAGGATTTCGAACTGGCGAAAAAGATCGAGGACGTCGTGCTTTGGCAGCCCGGCAAGGCTGGCGGCGCTTTGGAGGGGACCCCCTCGGATCAGCGTTTTGCCTACCTCGATTACAAAAAAAACTAAGCGTCGATTCCGGAAATGGCCGTCGCCTAGGGGCCGTACAAGCTTCATGGAATCGCGATCATGCTTTCGCCGGCGGAAGATAACGAGAACAATATGTGCGCGAAAGTCTGCTTTATTGAATGAGCCGGCGATGGGTTTCGTTGAACTGATTCTCACGGTTTGCACTTTGACTCAGCCAGCGTCATGCGAGGAGCGGCATCTTTCGTTCGTTGACGAAGGCTCTCTCGTGCAATGCATGTCGCGGGCGCCGCCCGCGATTGCCGAATGGGCGAATAGCCATCCGGGCCGGAAAGTCGTGAAATGGCGTTGCAGCTATCCGGGGAATGAAGGCAGTGCGCTCTAAGCTAGCGGTCGATCCTTGGCCCCACGCAGGTCATCTTCACGCCGGCGCTGCGGCTAATCCACCGCCTGGATTCCGTAAGTTTCGCCCTCGCGCATGCCCGCGATATGCAGTAGAATAAAACTCAATGGTCTATGTAGCGGTGAAGCCAGGTTACGACGCGGATGTGATCATCGCTGGTGCCGGGCCGGCAGGGGCTGCGGCAGCTTGTCATCTGACGTGTTCGGGAGCGTCGGTTATCCTTCTCGATCGTATGACCTTTCCACGCGATAAGGTGTGCGGCGATTTTGTCGGCCCGTCCGCCCTTGTCGAGCTTAACGCCCTCGGCGTATCGCAGATGGACGGGTACGCGCGGACCAATATCGCGCGCCGCGCCGCGCTTTATATAGACGGCGAAGAGCTGATCTCCCGGCCTTTCCCGGAAATTGAGGGCATGCCTTCCCATGGCCGGGTGATTCCACGACTCGCGCTCGACAACTTCATCGTCGATGCCGCGCGGAGCGCCGGAGCCCGGGTGATGGAGGGGTACTCGCTAGCGGGTTTCAAAGCCGGCCGCGACGCGGTCGCCGTGGAGGCGGCTCGCTCGAACGGCCATGTCACGTTGCGCTGCCGCCTGCTGATCGGTGCCGACGGCAGCAGTTCGACGGTGGCCCGACTCATGCGCGGATCGGCGCCGCCGCGGCGCGACCGGTTCATCGCCTCACGGGCCTACTTCGACAATGTCGAGGGACCTGACGACCAGCTCGACCTCTATTTCGACCGCAACTGCTATCCGGGTTTCTACTGGTTGTTCCCCACCGGCAATGGCAAGGCGAATGTCGGGCTCGGCCTGGCGCTCGAAACCTGGCCAGCCCACAATTTGACTCCAGCAGCTATGTTGTGTCGCTTAATGCGGGACGATGCGGCCCTCGCGGCGCGCCTGCGCAATGCGCGCCTGCGCGGCAAGATCGTAGGCTGGCCATTGATGACCTACAATCATCGGCTCCCGATCGTGTCCGAACGCCTCCTGCTGATCGGCGACGCGGCGAGTCTGATCAACCCGCTCAACGGCGAGGGCATCCAATACGCTCTTCTCAGTGCCCGCTGGGCGGCCGAGACACTGGCGCCATGTCTGCGCGGCGATGATTTTTCCGCGCGGGCGCTGGCGCCTTTCGCGGCGCGAGTCGAGAGCGAAATGCGCTACGACATGGCGCTCGCCCGGCTTATCGTGCAGTTCAGCAGCAACCGGGCGCTCACTCCGCTGTGGATCGGCGCATCGAAGATCTTGGCGCAGCGCGCCCACAAGGATGCCAATACTGCACGCATCGTATCGGGAATCTTCGCCGGGCTATTACCGCCGCGCGACGCGTTCAAGGTGGTTGGCGGCACCGTCCGCGAGGCCGCCCGGTCGCTCGCCAGCAAGGCGGTGACGAGGGCGTTCAGCGGCCCGCGCGGATGGGCCGGCCCCGGCGCTGACACCGCGCACGTGCGTTTCCAACTTGCGAGCGATGCGCCAGGCTTCGCCAAATGGCTGATGGGCGCCGCGGCCTGCACGATAGAACTCGGCTCGCAGGCCGCATGGAACGCCGTCGCGGGCAAGCCGAAT
>DATBYR010000395.1:0-10202 GCA_036513565.1 Methylocella sp.
AGCCCGATTGATAATGCCGCCTTCGCTATCTCATCTGGAAGCTTCGCGCGCTATTGCCGCTTCCATGGAGCGCGGGGCGGAGGACCGAAGGGCGAGCGCAACGGCATGTATCGGCACGGGCTCAACACGAAGGAGGCTAAGGAAGAGCGCCGTTTGCTTTTGGGTCTCCTCCGGCAATCTCAAGAGGCGATCGCCGCCCAGAGCAATGACGCCGGAGACGTGGGCCGCGCGGGCAAAGCTGCCACCCCAACGGGTCAAGATGTCGGCGCAATTAGAGCTACTAACTCTTAATCAGCGGGTCCACGGTTCGAGCCCGTGTGCGCCCACCATTGAAATCAAATACTTATGCGCGTTCGGTGCAGTGGCATCATGGTTTGGTGACCACATGGTGACCAAAGCGGTGCGTACTCTTGCTCTGCTCGGCTTCTATGGCATTCTTGCGAGACGCTGCGGCGGGCCGCACTATCCCAGTAAAAGGAATAGCTGATCGGCGCTTGGCGTGGCCGAGAGTCTTCGCGCCGAAGCGGACTTCGCTGTTCATTCATCGGCGATAAGGCGATAGCCGATACCGGGCTCCGTTTGGATCAGCTTAGGCGTTGCTGGATCATCTTCGATCTTGGCGCGCAATTGGCCCACGAACACGCGCAAATACTGGGTATCGTCCTCGTGCGCCGGCCCCCAAATGCTCGCGAGAATCTGGCGATGCGTCACCACGCGCCCGGCGTGTCGGGCTAGGATCGCCAGAAGAGCGTATTCCTTGGGCGTCAATTTGATCGGCTTGTCTTCTCGCGTGACGAGCCGCTTGTCCAGATCAATCGCAACGCCGTCGCAGCGGACAAGCGTTATTTCCGCCCCGGACCTCGACGTATGGCGCAAGGCGGCGCGCAGGCGCGCCATCAGCTCTCCGATGCCGAAAGGCTTTTCCACATAGTCGTCCGCGCCTGCGTCGAGCGCCATGATCTTTTCCACCTCGCGGTCGCGCGCGGATAAGACGATGATTGGAACTTTCGAAAAGCCGCGCGCCTCCCGCAAAACATCTTTTCCATCCATGTCGGGAAGGCCAAGGTCGAGCACGACAACGTCCGGAGCCGCCGAGGCAATGAGGCGCAACGCCTCCCTGCCCGTGTCGGCGGTCAGGACGTCATAGCCGCAGGCGGCCAGAGCGGGCCGCAAAAATCGCTGGATTTGCGGCTCGTCGTCAACAACCAGAACGCGCCCGTTGCTCATTGTGTCACCGATGGCGCCGATTGTCGCTCAGCCGGAAAGCGCAGAATCATGCGCGTTCCCCGTTTTCGGACGGCGGGACTTTGCGCGACGATCATTCCGCCCATCGCCTCGACAAGCCCCTTGCATATGGAAAGCCCCAGTCCAGTTCCAGCCTTGCGACCGTCGGGCCGGCCGCCACGATAGAACTTTTCGAAGATGCGCTCCAAATCGGCGGGTCTTACGCCTGGCCCCTCGTCGGTGACGGTGACGACGACCTCGCCACCCTCGCATCTTGCGTGAATAATGGCTCCCGAAGGACCGCCATATTTGTGCGCATTGTCGAGCAGATTGAACAGCACCTGGCCGAGCAGATTGGCGTCACCGCGAATGGGAGGCAGATCGCTCGCCAGACTGACCGAGGTCTTTTGGTCGGGAAAAATCTTTTTGCAACGGGTGACGGCGGCGCGCACAACTTCGACGACATCGACAAGATCGCGGCGCGGCGCGAGCGCTCCCGACTCGATGCGCGACATTTCTAACAGATTGGCGACGAATCGGGAGAGACGGCCCGCCTCCTCCTCGATCGAGGCGAGAAGGTCCTGCCTATCCGACAATGGCATTTTGTCGCCGAGTTGCCGTAGGCTGGTGATCGCTCCGGTGATCGAGGCGAGTGGCGTCCGCAAATCATGCGAGAGCGACGCGAGCAACGTCGTGCGCAGCTTCTCATTTTCCGCGAGCGCCGCCGCCTTGACCGATTCGCCAACCAACAGGGACCGATCGATGGCGATGGCGGTCTGTTCGAGAATGGAGGTCAGCGAACGCTCGTCTTGAGCGGCAAGCGGCTCCTCCGAGATTTTGGGTTCGACGCCGCACACGCCGACTACGCCGCGCGTCGTAGTCAGAGGCCGAAACTGAAACCGCACATTGGGCAGAGTGCCGGTGCGCCACCCGGCCGGCTCGGATTTTTCCAGCGCCCAGCGCGCCGCGCCGGCCTCTCCGGCATTCAATTGGTCGATCGGCGGCCACGCGGCGCAAATGCGCAATTCGCCATCCTCCGGCATGAGCAGCGCGACACATTTCATGTCGAGCGTTTTCTGCGCATGAACGGCCGCCGCCCAAAGAACATCGTCGAGCTTGCCGGCTCCCGATATTTTCCGTGAGAAATCGAACAGGGACTGCGTCGCCTGCGCGCGCGCCAAACTGCTCTTCGACTGCGCGCGCACCCGGCTCGCCAGCATGGCCGTAATGGCGGCAACCGCGAGAAAGACGATGAGCGACAAAAATTCCTGCGGCTCCGAAATCGTAAATTCGTATCGCGGATCGACGAAGAAAAAGTCATACGCAAGAAAAGATAGCGCGCTTGCCGTGACCGCTGACCACAGCCCGAATTTCGCCGCACAGAAAATGACCGGGATGAGAAACACCATCGCCAAATTGGGAAGCCGCAGCCAAAGTTCCAGCAGATGACTGAGGCCGACCGCAAAGGCGACCGAAGCAAGCGCGGCGCCCATGCCGACCAAAAACTCGAGACGCGCCGGGCGCGGCCATGGACGGCGTTCGGCAACGGGCTTCGCCTCTTCGCTTATCACGACATGAACCGCAATATCATGCGAACGCCTTACGATTTCATCCGTCAGCGAACGTCCGAGAAGGCGCCGAAAAAAGCGCGCGCGCGAGCGACCGAGGACGATTTGCGTTATGTTCTCGCGACTCGCGAAGCGCAGTACCTCGCCGGCGAGGTCGTGACCGGAAAGACGCTCGATCTGGCCGCCCAGCCGCTCGGCAAGGCGTAGGGCGTCGTCGATAAGCTTCGCACGCGCCGCATCCTGCTCTTCCTGACCGGGACGCTCGACGTATAGCGTAATCCATGACGCATTGAGGCTAGTTGCGAGGCGCGCGGCGGCACGAACGACAACTTCCGAGGACATTTTGGGACCAACGCAAACAAGAAGCCGCTCGGAAGAATCCCATGGGCCTTCGATAGCGTTCTGACGCAAAAGATCGACCATCTGGTCGTCGACCCGATCCGCTGTGCACCGCAGAGCGAGTTCGCGCAGGGCGGTGAGATTGCCGGGGGTGAAGAAATTTTGGGTTGCGCGCTTCGCCGTCTCCGGGACGTAGACCTTGCCCTCCTTCAATCTTTGGAGGAGTTCGTCTGGCGTCACGTCGACGAGAACGACCTCCGCCGCATCTTGCAACACGCGGTCGGGCACAGTCTCGCGCACGGCGACGCCGGTGATGCGCGAAACGACATCCGCCAGGCTTTCGAGATGCTGAATGTTCAGCGCGGTCCAGACGTCGGCGCCCGCACTAAGAAGTTCCTCTACATCCTGCCAACGCTTGGGATGGCGGCTGTCGGGCGCGTTGGTGTGCGCGAGCTCGTCGACAATGATGAGTTTGGGTTTGCGCGCCAAGGCGGCGTCGATGTCAAATTCCTCGATCGTTCGCCCACGATATTCGAACTGGCGGCGCGGCAGAATTTCCTGACCTTCCGTCAACGCCTCGGTTTCGAGCCGGCCATGCGTTTCGACAAGGCCGATCACCACATCCACGCCATCTGCCTTCAGCGCGCGCGCGCGCGCGAGCATGGCGTAGGTCTTGCCAACGCCGGGCGCGGCTCCCAGAAAGACGCGCAATTTTCCACGCCTTTCCTGGTCCGCCAGCGCCAGCAACGCTTCGGGATCGGGGCGGCGATTTAACTCCCTTTCGATGGGCGGCACGGCGGCGCCTCTGGCATTGGCCGACCTAAGCGAAACCCCAACGCCCGGCTAATGTAGCGCATCCAGTGCCAGATTGAGAAGCAGCACATTCACGCGCGGCTCGCCGATCAGCCAGGTGAAAGGCCGTTCAGTGTGTTCCTCCACCAAGGCGCGGACGCGCCCCTCGTTCAGGCTCCGCGCCTTGGCGACCGCCGCAACCTGCGCCAACGCGAATTGCGGAGAGATATGCGGATCGAGGCCGGAGGCGGAGGTCGTGACGGCGTCGGCGGCAAAAACGTCATCGTACCCGCCGTTGAACTCGGCCTCTATCGCCGCGGCCACGCGGTCGACGAGCTTTTTTGACGTTGGACCAAGATTGGAGCCGGAAGAGTTCGCCGCATTATAGGGCGCATCGACCGTTTTTGTCGTATCCGCCGGATCGGGCGCGCTCGTTGCCGAGGGGCGGCCATGGAAATAGCGGGCGGAAGTGAAATTCTGCCCGATCAGGGACGAACCGACAATCGTCCCGTCACGCTCGACGACGCTGCCATTGGCTTTGCCGGGAAGCACGAGCTGGGCAATGCCAGTGATCGTCAGGGGGTATGCGAGGCCAGTCAAAACTGTGAATAATACGATCATCACGATCGCGGGACGCAGTTGGGCCAACATGATTGGTTCCTCAAGCCAGATGTAATGCCGAGACGGCGAGATCAATGAGTTTGATGCCGATGAACGGCGCGATGATGCCGCCCAAACCGTAGATCAGCAGATTGCGGCGCAGGAGCGCGGCGGCGCCGACGGGGCGGTATGCGACGCCCTTCAACGCCAGCGGGATCAGCGCAATAATGATGAGCGCATTGAAGATAACCGCCGAGAGAATCGCCGACTGCGCCGAGGCGAGTTTCATGACGTTGATCGCCTCCAGCTCAGGATAGGTGACGACGAACAGCGCCGGGATGATCGCGAAATATTTGGCGACGTCATTGGCGATCGAGAACGTGGTCAGCGATCCGCGTGTCATCAGCAATTGCTTGCCGATCGCGACAATTTCGATGAGCTTCGTTGGATCGGAATCGAGATCGACCATGTTTCCCGCTTCGCGCGCCGCTTGTGTGCCGGTCTGCATGGCAACGCCGACATCGGCCTGCGCCAAGGCCGGCGCGTCATTGGTGCCATCGCCGCACATGGCGATAAGGCGGCCGCCCTGCTGTTCCTTGCGGATATAAATCAGCTTGTCCTCTGGCGTTGCCTGCGCGATGAAATCATCGACGCCGGCTTCCGACGCGATCGCCGCCGCCGTGAGCGGATTGTCGCCGGTCACCATGACCGTCTTTATGCCCATGGCGCGCAATCCCGCGAATCTCTCCTTGATGCCGGGCTTGACGATATCCTTGAGATGCACGACGCCAAGCAGCTTGCCGTTCTCAGATACAGCGAGCGGCGTGCCGCCTGTGCGGGACATACGCTCGACAGTCCGTTTGAAATCCTCGGGCACTTGGTCTTTCGCCAGGCCCGTCTGCGCGACGATGGAATCGACTGCGCCTTTGCGCAGCGAGCGGCCGGGGAGGTCGACGCCCGAAAGTCGCGTATGCGCGGAGAAGGGCACGATGCGCGCGTCGACGTTGGCTTCAGGCGCTCTCAGGCCGTACCGGCTTGTCGCCAGCGCGACGATCGAACGGCCTTCGGGCGTTTCATCGGCCAGCGAGGCGAGCAACACTGCTTCCGCCAAAGCGTGCTCCGATGCGCTTCCGACGGGAATGAACTCGTCCGCCATGCGATTGCCGAAGGTAATCGTGCCGGTCTTGTCGAGCAGGAGCGTATCGACGTCACCGGCCGCCTCGACCGCGCGGCCCGACATGGCAATGACGTTGAAGCGGATCAGGCGATCCATGCCGGCAATGCCGATCGCCGACAGTAAGCCGCCGATGGTCGTCGGAATGAGACAGACGAGCAGCGCGACGAGCACGGTCACCGAAAGAACTGTGCCCGAATATCCGGCGAGCGGCCAGAGCGTCACGCAAACGATAAGGAAGATGATGGTGAGGCCCGACAACAGGATCGACAGCGCGAGCTCATTCGGCGTCTTCTGACGCTCGGCGCCTTCCACCAGGGCGATCATGCGGTCGATGAAGGTCGAGCCAGGCGCGGCGGTGATCGTCACCTTGATCCAGTCGGAGAGAACGGTGGTTCCGCCCGTCACCGCCGAGCGGTCGCCGCCGGCCTCGCGAATGACTGGCGCGGACTCGCCGGTGATCGCCGATTCATTGACGGAAGCGATGCCTTCGACGACCTCGCCATCTCCGGGAATAAGATCGCCGACCTCGACGAGAACGATGTCGCCGATCTCCAGATCGAGCGCGGAAACGCCTTCGACGACATCCTTCATGCCGCTCTTGTTGCTCGGATCGATGAGCCGCTTCGCATGGGTGTCGCTGCGCGTCTTGCGCAAGGCGTCAGCCTGCGCCTTACCGCGTCCCTCCGCGACAGCTTCGGCGAAATTGGCGAACAGCACGGTAAACCATAGCCACGCCGCGATCTGGCCGGAGAACTGCGCGACGCCCGTGTGCGTGACAAGATCGCGGACAAAAAAGATTGTCACGACCGCCGAAACGATCTCGGTGACGAAAATGACTGGATTGCGCGCCAGCTGACGCGGAGCGAGCTTGCCAAACGCGTCGACGGCGGCGCGGCGGATGATGGTTGAATCGAAGAGGCCAGGAGCGGCGGCTTTGGAAGACATGGAGACGACTCCCTTCAGAAGGTTTTGCCAGCTTGCATCAGGAAGTGCTCGACGACGGGACCGAGCGCGAGAGCCGGGAAATATTGCAGCAGATAGAGAATGACGATCACGCCGAGCAGCAGGCCGACAAACAGAGGCCCATGAGTCGGGAACGTGCCGACTGACGCGGGCGCCTTCTTTTTGGCCGCGAAAGAGCCCGCCAGCGCCAACACTGGGACAACGTAGGCGAAGCGGCCCAGGAACATGACAAAGCCGAGCGTCGTGTTGAACCAAGGCGTATTGCCGTTCAGGCCCGCGAAGGCCGAGCCGTTGTTGGCGTTCGTGGACGCAAAGGCGTAGAGGATTTCCGAGAGTCCGTGAGGACCAGCGTTGTTCAGACTGTCGAGCCCCGTCTTCAGCATGACGGACGCGGCCGAGAAGCCGAGCACACTGAGCGGATAGATGAGCACCGCCAGCATGGCGAGTTTCATCTCGCGCGCTTCGATCTTCTTGCCGAGATATTCCGGCGTGCGGCCGACCATGAGGCCCGCGACGAAGACGGCGATGACGGCGACAACGAGGAAACCATAGAGGCCCGCGCCGACACCGCCAGGCGAGATGCAACCAAGCAGCATGTTGAACAAGGGCACGAGACCGCCGAGCGGCATGAACGAGTCATGCATGGAGTTGACGGAGCCCGTGCTGGTTCCCGTCGTCGCCGTGGCGTAGAGCGCGCTCATGGCAGGACCAAAGCGCACTTCCTTGCCTTCCATATTGCCGGGCGAAGGATCGACGCCGATCGCCGTCAGCAACGGATTGCCGTTCGACTCGGCCCAATAGGCGACCCCGATGCCAGTCACAAGCACGATGCCCATGGCGATGGCGATGGCGCGTCCCTGCCGAATGTCGAGGACCGCGCGTCCGAAAGCAAAGACAGACGCAAACGGAACAATCAACAACGCCCATATCTCCAGCATGTTGGAGATCGCGTTCGGATTCTCATAAGGATGCGCAGAGTTAGCGTTGAAGAAGCCGCCGCCATTGGTGCCGAGCTCCTTGATCGCCTCCTGGCTCGCAACCGGGCCGATGGAGATGAGCTGCTTGGCGCCCTCCAGCGACGTCGCCTCGATGGAGCCCGCGAGCGTCTGCGGAACGCCGAGCGCAACGAGAACGAGAGAAACGACGATCGCCAGCGGAAGCAGCACGTAGAGCGTTGCGCGCGTCAAATCGACCCAGAAGTTCCCGACGGTCTGCGACTCGGCGCGAGCAAAGCCGCGCACCAAGGCGAAAGCCATGGCGAGGCCGGTCGCGGCGGAGACGAAATTGTGAACCGTCAGCCCGAGCATTTGCACGAGATGACTCATCGTCGTCTCGCCGCTGTAGTTCTGCCAGTTCGTATTGGTGATGAAGCTCATCGACGTATTGAAGGCGAGGTCGGCCGGAACTGGGTCGAAGGCTTGCGGGTTGAGCGGCAAATAGTTTTGCAGCCGTTGCAGCCCATAGAGCGAGACGAATCCGCAGAAGCTGAAAGCGAGCATGGCGGTTGTGTAGACGAGCCAGTTCTGTTCGCGCGCGGAATCGACGCCGGCAAGCCGGTAGAAGACGCGTTCGACGCGAGCAAGAACCGGTGAAAGGACGGTGCGCTCGCCTGCAAGCACCCGCGCGATATATGAACTGAGTGGAAGTGCGGCCGCGAGAACGGCCGCGAGAACAAGGGCGATTTGCGCCCAACCAATGGCAGTCATGATGTCACCTCTCGGAGCCCGAGCCCTCGTCAGAATTTTTCGGGATGAAGGAGCGTGTAGACGAGATAGACGCCGAGCAACACGGCGACGCCCAAACCGATGATGGGTTCATACATGACGCGTTCCTCTCAAAGACGCCCGCAGGCGCGCGCATAGGCGCCCATCAGGATAAAGAGAAGGACACCGAGGCCGAGATAGACGAGGTCGGACATGATCCGCTCCTGTTTCAATTTTGCATGTGAAATATGAGTACGGAGGCCATAAGGGCGCTATTCGAAATGCCGCCTCCGCGCATAAAGATCGTATAAAGATGCACCTGAAAATGGAGCGGAACTGGCACGCTTTTGTGCGCTGCGCAGCTTCAGCAGCTGCATTGCTGGACCGGTTAGTATCATTCAATGAGTCGACTGTCGTCACGTCCCTCGATATGCGTTTTGATGCACGTCATAGACACAAATTCGACTCTCGGGCCAACGTCCGACTGGGAGCCGGATCGTGACGATGCTAGCCGCCGATAGCGCGTTTCGCATCGATAATCTTGCATTGGAATTTGCGTCGGCTAGTTATGCGAAGTCGTCGTCTGGGGCGACTACGCCGTTTGTAGGAAAGCCGCGCCTCGATTGTCGGTTACTTTGCAAATTGACGGCCCTTTGATGGCGATCCGAAATGCGTTCGATTGACACATCGGACGCCATCTAAAAGACAAGACTTGTGCGTTCCATATGTCATTTCGACGCGTTATCGGGGATCACTTTTCGAAGCGTCGGCGCGCGTTTTCGGCCTTCCTTCGTGACGTTCGCGGCGCGTTCGATGTGCGATGATGACCATATTTTCCTTCGAATAACGCGAGCTCGTGAAGCGTGGTTTAGCGAAGGTTTGCGCGGGTTCGGCGAAGTTGATTAGGAGGGCAAGATTAAAGCAAACTCGCGGTTGCCGGTAAGATTCCGTCTGCACACTATTTTTTTCGCTCGGCTCGATTTCGCGCGATGTGGCTCGCTCCGCATTTCGTTTCTTTTTCAACGCTATCGCGCGAGGTGCGATGGTTTGGACTTGCGCCGAACCTGAACGAGCGCAACCTCATCTGCATGAGCAGCGACGACACGTCAGACTTTCACCCGCGACCCGGTCGCGTTCACAACCGTGGAAGAAGTGCGGGCCGCCCCTCACAGTCCTTCGTCGCTCAGGTGATGAAGGCGGCGTCGAAGGTGAATGGGGGTCCGCTGGCGGCGACGCAGTTGCGCGGCGAGAGGCGGCGCGGCGGTGGTTCGGGCAGGCCCCGGAAAGGGAGATGTTGTCGCATCGGTCGAGGCCAGTTGGCGGCCGATCGGCGGTGACGGCGGCGACGAGGGCTAGGGCCATGGCCTTGGCGTCGCGCGCGTCGGTCTTTGCCCGTTTGCCCTTGAGCCGCGCAAAGGCCAAAATGTCGGCAGGATGAAGGCAACAGCCCGGCGTGCCGGCTTGCGACACCGTCACGAGAAGGAGGTCTTCATAGCCGCCGGTGGCCTCACAGCCGAAAGCAACGCCGCCGCCGCCGGCCTTGGCTGCAGCCGGCCGATACCACTCGGATGGGTTGGCGACGCAGAACGCCAACCCATCTGGATGGCAATAGATGTCGAGGCGATTCTTGACGATGTCGATGCCGACAAAGCGATCGAAATGTGACATGATCGAAATGTGACATGATGAGAGGACCCTGGCTTGTCATGTGTAAAAGTCTAGATTTGACCCATCGGTCACTGTCAGATTTCGCCATTCCTCTCACGGCGGGGCATTATCGGCGAGGCGGAGTCGATTCTGTCAAGGATGCGGAGCACCGGCTCCGCCGGCGCGAGC
>DATBYR010000396.1:0-8920 GCA_036513565.1 Methylocella sp.
GCAGGCGATACAGCGCTCCTCGCCGTTCGGATAGCGCCGCAGGGCATGTTCGCCGCGATAGCGCGGCGATTGCGGATTCTTCTCGTGCGGATAATTGAGCGTCGCCTTCGGCTTGAAGAAATAGCGCATCGAAAGCATGAAAGCACTGACAAATTCGGTGAGGAATACCGCTTTGGCGGCCTGGTCGAGTTTCATTTCCGGTCGTCCTTGCAAGCCAACGTCAATGCCCCATGCCCGCGCCCCAGCCGGTGAATTGGAGAACACCGGCGACGAGGACGACCATGCCGAGCGAAATCGGCAGAAATACTTTCCAGCCAAGCCGCATCAGCTGATCGTAGCGATACCTTGGCACGATCGCTTTTGCCATGGCTATCATGAAAAAAACCGCGCAAACCTTCAAAATAAACCAGATCGGGCCGGGAATCTCGGTGAACGGAGAAAACGGGACCGGCGACAGCCAGCCGCCGAGAAACAGAATCGTCGTCAGCGCGCACATCGTGATGATCGCCACATATTCGGCGAGCATGAACAGCATGTACGGCGTCGAGGAATATTCGACCATGAAACCGGCGACAAGCTCCGACTCTGCCTCGACGAGATCGAAAGGCGGGCGGTTCGTTTCGGCGAGCGCCGAAATGAAAAAAATCACGAACATCGGAAACAACGGCAGCCAGTACCAGCCGAATAGCCCGAAGCGGGTATCCTGCGCGGCGACGATATCGCCGAGATTGAGCGTGCCGGCGCAGAGCAGCACGGTGATCATGACAAAGCCGATCGAGACCTCGTAGGAGATCATCTGCGCCGCCGAGCGCAGCGCCGATAGAAACGGATATTTCGAGTTCGATGCCCAGCCCCCCATGATGATGCCATAGACGCTGAGCGAGGAGATCGCGAAAATATAAAGAATGCCGACGTTGAGATCGGCGATCGCCCAGCCCTCGCTCATGGGAATTACCGCCCAGGCCGAAAGCGCGAGCATGCCCATGACGAAGGGTGCCAATAAAAAAACGCCCTTGTTGGCGCCGTCGGGAATGACCGGTTCCTTGAAGACGAACTTCAGCATGTCGGCAAAGCTTTGAAATAGCCCCCAGGGGCCAACCACATTGGGGCCGCGACGCAATTGCACCGCCGCCCATATTTTGCGGTCCGCGTAGAGGACATAGGCGATAAAGATCAAAAGCACGACTAGCAGCACGACGCTCTTTAAGAGCGTCAGCAGCAAAGGCCCAGTCCCCGCGAAATTGGTCATCGGCTTTACTCCGCCGCCTCGCGCGCGAAACCCTCGGCGACTGCGGAGCATTCCGCCATCACCGCGGAGGCGCGCGCGATCGGGTTGGTCAAATAGAAATCGGCGATCGAGGACACAAAGGGCGCGCGTGCATGCGAGGTGCCGCTCGCGGCAAGTTGCGCGGCATCGAAGGGTTCGCTCTCGGCGATTTCGTCGAGCTTCGCGAAATGCGGATGGCCCGCATAAAGGCATGCACGCAAGGCTTTCAGCGAATCGAACGGCAATTTGTGCCCAAGCACATCGGAAAGAGCGCGTAAGATAGCCCAATCCTCGCGCCCGTCGCCGGGCGGGAAATTGGCCCGAGCGGCGAGTTGCACGCGGCCCTCCGTGTTGACATAGGTGCCGGATTTTTCGGTATATGCCGCGCCCGGCAGGATGACGTCGGCGCGCGCCGCGCCCCGATCGCCGTGCGTCCCTTGATAGACCACGAAAGCGCCCGGTTCCACCGCGATCTCATCGGCGCCCAAAAGAAACAGAACATCGAGGGCGCCGCTTTTCGCCATCGATTCCGCGTCAAGCCCGCCTTGTCCCGGCACGAAGCCGAGATCGAGGCCGCCCACCCGCGCCGCGGCGGTGTGCAGGATCGCGAAGCCGTTCCACCCCTCCTTGACGACCCCGAGCGCGTGCGCGGCCTTGGCCGCGAGCGCAAGTATGGCGCGCCCATCCTCGCGCGCGAGGGCGCCTTGGCCGATCAGGAAAATTGGCTTTTCCAATTTCGCCGGAGGGTGTTCCGCGAAATCCGCCAGCGTCTCCTCGCGCGCGAGGGCGCCCTGGCCGATCAGCAAAATCGGCTTTTCCAATTTCGCCGGAGGGTGCTCCGCGAAAGCCGCCAGCGTTTCCGGTCCAGCCCCGAGATAAGCATATTCATAAGTCAGATCGGCCTTTTCGCCGATGACGCTGACGGGAAAGCCGCCCTTCAGCCAGCGCTTGCGGATGCGCGCGTTCAAGACCGGCGATTCCTTGCGGGGATTGGCACCGATGATGATCAGGCCGTCCGCCTGGTCGATGCCGGCGATGGCGGGGTTGAAAATATAGCTCCCCCGGCCAAGACTGGGGTCGAGTTTTGCGCCATCCTGCCGGCAATCGAGCGAGACGGCACCGAGGCTTTGCATCAGGAGCTGAAGCGCGAACATCTCCTCGACGGCGCAAAGATCGCCGGCGATCGCGCCGATCCGCTCCGGCGGTGTCTGTTTGACCTTGGCCGCAATCGCTTGAAAGGCCGCTTGCCAGGACGCTTCGCGCAATTTGCCGTTCTCGCGCACAAAGGGGCGATCGAGGCGTTTGGTCTTCAGACCATCGACAATCTCGCGTGTCTTGTCGGAAATCCATTCCTCGTTCACGGCATCGTTGATGCGGGGCAGGATGCGCATCACTTCGCGCCCGCGCGTATCGATGCGGATCGCCGAGCCAAGCGCGTCCATGACGTCGATCGACTCAGTCTTGACGAGTTCCCAGGATCGCGCCTTGAAGGAATAGGGCTTTGGCAGCAGCGCGCCGACCGGGCAGAGATCGGCGATATTGCCCTGCAGCTCCGACCGCATCGCGGTCTCAAGATAGGTCGTGATTTCCATGTCCTCGCCGCGCCCGGTCGCGCCCAAATCGCCGGTGCCCGCGACCTCCGCCGTGAACCGGACGCAGCGGGTGCAATGGATGCAGCGGTTCATCGACGTGCGCACCAGGGGGCCGATGTACTTGTCTTCTACGGCACGCTTGTTCTCGATATAGCGCGAGGAATGGAAGCCAAAGGCCATGGCTTGGTCCTGCAGATCGCACTCGCCGCCCTGATCGCAAATCGGGCAATCGAGCGGGTGATTGATAAGCAGGAATTCCATGACTCCTTCACGGGCCTTTTTCACCATCGGAGATTTGGTGAGCACGACCGGCGGCTCGCCGTGCGGGCCGGGGCGGAGATCCTTGACCGCCACGGCGCAGGACGCCGAGGGCTTGGGCGGCCCGCCCTTCACCTCGACGAGGCACATCCGGCAATTGCCTGCTATCGACAGCCGCTCGTGAAAGCAAAACCGCGGGATCTCCGCGCCCGCCTCCTCGCAGGCCTGCAAAAGCGTGTATTCCGGCGGAACGTCGATTTCGATGTTGTCCACAATAAGTTTGCTCATATCATAACCTCAATGTGGCAGTTCGACGAGATCGAGACGCCGCTCGATGCGCTCCAGCCGCGCTTCGGCTCGATCGATGCGGCGGTTTACTCCCGCAATCGACAGCTCACCCTGAGCGAATCCTGCTTCCACCGCGGTCATCATCCGAATTTTCAAGTCGCCAATATCCTCTATGACGCGATCGAGCTTCGTGTCGAGCCGCCGCAAATATTCGAAGATGAGGTTATCGGGCGAGTCCACCATCCGTTTCCCTACTCCGCCGCGACGCCGAAGTCTTTCACCGGCTCCGGATGCGGATTGGCGGCATATTGGTCGATGCGCCGTTCGATTTCGGGCCGGAAATGCCGGATAAGACCCTGCACCGGCCAGGCCGCCGCCTCGCCAAACGCGCAAATCGTGTGGCCCTCGATTTCGGTCGTGACTTCGAGCAGCATGTCGATCTCGCGCCGTTGCGCGCGGCCTTCCGCCATCCGCGAAACGACGCGCCAGAGCCAGCCGGTGCCCTCCCGGCAAGGGGTGCATTGGCCGCAGCTCTCGTGTTTATAGAAGTAGCTAATCCGGGCGATCGCGCGCACGATGTCTGTGGATTTGTCCATCACGATGACGGCCGCCGTGCCGAGCCCAGACTTCAGCTTTTGCAGGGTATCGAAATCCATAGCTGCATCAATGATTTCATGCGCCGGTACGCAAGGCACCGACGAGCCGCCGGGGATTACCGCGAGGAGATTGTCGAAGCCGCCGCGGACGCCGCCGCAATGGCGCGCGATCAATTCGCGGAAGGGAATCGACATCGCTTCTTCCACGTTGCACGGTTTATTCACGTGGCCGGAGACGCAGAAAAGCTTGGTTCCCGAATTGTTCTTCGCGCCGAAGCTTGCAAACCACGCCGCGCTGCGGCGGAGAATGGCTGGCGCGGCGGCAATCGATTCCACATTGTTGACGGTCGTCGGGCACCCATAAAGGCCCATGTTGGCGGGGAAAGGCGGCTTCAGCCTGGGCATGCCTTTCTTGCCTTCGAGCGATTCCAAAAGCGCGGTTTCCTCGCCAGCGATATAGGCGCCCGCGCCATGATGAACATAAATGTCGAAAGGCCAGCCGTGGATATTGTTCTTGCCTATAAGCTTCGCCGCATAGGCCTCGGCGATCGCGGCCTCCAAGCGCCGGCCTTCCAAAAAATATTCGCCGCGAATATAAACATAGCAGACGTGCGCCTGCATCGCGAAGCACGCGAGAAAACAACCCTCGATCAGAAGCTGCGGATCGTTGCGCATGATCTCCCGGTCCTTGCAGGTGCCAGGCTCCGATTCATCGGCGTTGAGGACGAGATAGGACGGCCGCGCTGGATCCGGCTTCGGCATGAAGGACCATTTAAGGCCGGTCGGAAAACCGGCGCCGCCGCGCCCGCGCAGGCCCGAGGCCTTCATCTCGTCGATGATCCAGTCCTTGCCCTTATCGATCAATTTCTTGGTGTTGTCCCACGCGCCCCGCGCGATGGCGCCCTTGAGGCGCCAGTCTCCGAAGCCGTAGAGATTGGTGAAGATGCGATCCTTGTCTTCGAGCATCTCTCTTGACCTTACGATTGATTCGGATCGGGCGTGCTGAACGGACCATTGCGGCCATCGACGCCATAGAGCGAAGTCAATGAAGTAAGCCCGCCCGCGGGTTCCGACGTGACGCGCCCGGTTTGCGAACCGATCTTTACGGGACGGCCCGCGGCGAGATCGTCGAGCAATTTCTCGAAATTCCGCGGGGTCAGATCCTCGTAATAATCCTCGTTAATCTGGACCATCGGGGCATTACAGCAGGCGCCCAGACATTCGACTTCGATCCAGGAGAACATGCCGTCCGACGTAACTTTTCCTTGCTCGCCAAATCGCCTAAGCAGAATTTCCTTGATCGCGTTGGAGCCGGCCAGCAGGCAAGGCGTCGTGCCGCACATCTGGACATGGAACCTGCCGACCGGCGCGAGATTGAACATCGTGTAGAAAGTAGCGATTTCGAGCGCCTGGATAAAATGCATGCCAAGCTTTTGCGCGACCATCTCGATCGCTGGTTTTGGCAGCCAAGAATCGCTTTGCTTTTGCGCAAGCCACAACAGCGGGATCACCGCGGAAGCCTCGCGGCCTTGCGGGTATTTCCGCAAGATTTCCTCGCACCTTGTCTCGTTTTCGCGGGTGAAGGCGAAGGTTTCCGGCTGGTTCTCGGCGAGACGGCGGACGGACATCGATTCAGCTCTTTGGTGTCATGGCCAGACGGCAGGCACCGTATAGCATGGCATTTTTAGTCTCTGGAAGGCGGGCGGCGGCATCACCGGTCAATCTCGCCGAAGACGATATCGAGCGAACCCAAAGTCGCGCTGACATCGGCAAGCATCGATTTTTGGCAAAGGAAATCCATCGCCGCAAGATGTGCGAAGCTGGGCGCCCGGATCTTGCAGCGATATGGCTTATTGGTGCCATCCGAGACGAGATAAACGCCGAACTCTCCTTTCGGCGCCTCGACCGCGCAATAGACTTCGCCTGCCGGCACATGGAAGCCTTCGGTGTGAAGCTTGAAGAAATTGATCAAAGCTTCCATCGAACGCTTCATTTCCGCGCGGGAGGGGGGCACGACCTTGCCATCCTTCGCCGCGACCGGCCCCTGGCCCTCCGGAGCGGAGAGCTTTTCGACGCATTGCTTCATGATTTTGACCGACTGGCGCATCTCTTCCATGCGAATGACTTGCCGGTCGTAATTGTCCCCGTGGCGGCCGACCGGAATATCGAACTCCATCTCCTCGTAGCATTCGTAGGGTTGCGCCTTGCGCAAATCCCAGGGCGCGCCCGAGCCTCGCACCATGACGCCGGAAAAGCCCCGGCGCCAGCACTCCGCCAGGCTGACGACGCCGATATTGACATTACGCTGCTTGAAGATGCGGTTCTCAATGAACAGGGTCTGCAAATCGTCGCAGACTTTTAAGAAAGGATCGCACCAGGCGGCGATATCGTCTATCAACTGTTGGGGCACATCCATATGCACGCCGCCGGGCCGGAAATAATTGGCATGCAGACGGGCGCCGGACGCGCGCTCGTAGAAAACCATGAGCTTCTCGCGTTCCTCGAAGCCCCAAAACGAAGGCGTCAAGGCGCCGACGTCCAACGCCTGGGTCGTGATACAGAGAAGATGCGATAGAATCCGGCCGATTTCGCAAAACAAAACGCGCAGCAGCTGGCCGCGCCACGGCACTTCAAGGCCGAGCAATTTCTCGATGGCGAGGCAGAAGGCATGTTCCTGATTCATCGGCGCGACATAATCGAGCCGGTCGAAATAGGGTATATTCTGCAAATAGGTGCGTGCCTCCATCAGCTTTTCGGTGCCGCGATGGAGGAGGCCGATATGCGGGTCGACGCGCTCGACGACTTCGCCGTCGAGTTCGAGAACGAGCCGCAAGACGCCGTGCGCGGCGGGATGCTGCGGGCCAAAATTGATCGTGAAATTACGGACCGGATTTTCGCTCATGCTAATGGTTTGCCGCTCACGCCGTAGGGCCATTCATTGCGGGTTGCCTTTGGCCTTCTCGTCGCCGGGCAACACATAGTCGATCGCGCCCTCCCACGGCGACAGAAAATCGAACGAGCGAAATTCCTGGGTGAGGTGGACAGGCTCGTAGACGACGCGCTTTTGCTGGTCGTCGTAGCGAACCTCGACATAGCCGGTCATCGGGAAATCCTTGCGCAAGGGGTGGCCGTCGAAGCCGTAATCGGTCAACAAGCGCCGCAAGTCTGGATGGCCTGAAAAAAGCACGCCGAAAAGATCGTAGGCCTCGCGCTCGAACCAATTGGCGGCGGGATAAAGCCCGGTGAGCGAGGCGACTGGTGTGGCCTCGTCGGTCGCGACCTTGATCCGGATGCGGCGGTTATGCTTGGGGGAAAGAAGATGGGTGACGACATCGAAGCGCTTTTCGCGAACCGGATAGTCGACGGCGGTGAGATCGATGAAGGACACGAAGAGACAGCTTGGATCGTCGCGGAGATGGGTCACCGTTTCGATCACGCGGCCGGGCTCGACCGTCAAGGTCAATTCGCCATGGGTGGTCAAAATCCCGCTGATGGCGCCGGGCAGAGCTGCCGCTATGGCCTCGCCAAATTGTTGCAGGCTGCCGTCCATCACGACTCTATCCAATTCGCGTTTTTAAGACGCCGCGCGAGCGTATTGTTGCAACCCGTTTCTTGCCGAATGCCGGAATCCTATTTGTCCGGACAAAAGCCTTACCGCTCGATCGTGCCGGTCCGGCGGATCTTCTTTTGGAGGAGCAATATGCCATAGAGGAGCGCTTCCGCCGAGGGCGGGCAGCCGGGGACGTAGATATCGACGGGCACGATCCGGTCGCAGCCGCGCACGACCGAATAGGAATAGTGGTAATAGCCGCCGCCATTGGCGCAGGAGCCCATCGAGATCACATAACGCGGCTCCGGCATCTGATCGTAGACCTTGCGCAGGGCAGGGGCCATTTTGTTGGTGAGCGTGCCGGCGACGATCATCACGTCGGATTGACGCGGCGAGCCGCGCGGTGCGAAGCCGAAACGCTCGACATCGTAGCGCGGAAACGAGACCTGCATCATTTCGATGGCGCAGCAGGCAAGCCCGAAGGTCATCCACATGAGCGAACCGGTGCGCGCCCAGTTGATGAGATCGTCCGCCGTGGTGACGAGAAATCCCTTGTCGGCGAGGCGATCGTTGACCGAAAGAAAATAGGGGTCCGCCGCCCGCGCGACCTCCGGTTGTGGCACATTCAATCCCATTCGAGCGCGCCCTTCTTCCATTCGTAGACGAAGCCGATGGTCAGAACGGCAAGGAAGATCATCATCGACCAGAAGCCGAAAGGCCCGGCTTCGCGGAAAGCCACCGCCCAAGGGAACAGAAACGCGACCTCGAGATCGAAAATAATGAAAAGCAGTGACACGAGATAAAAGCGCACGTCGAATTGCATGCGTGCGTCGTCGAAGGCGTTGAACCCGCATTCATAGGCGGAAAGCTTTTCCGGATCCGGCGCCTTGAAGGCGGCAAGGAAAGGGGCAAGTAACAAGGCGCCCGAAATTGCGGCGGCAACCGCCATGAAGACCGCGAGCGGCAAATATTGATCGAGAAGGCTCGGCATGAATAGGCTCGGTCTTAATGGAGTGGGGTAGGGGCAACCAGGAGATAAGAGCCACGGACCCTTGCTTCAAGCGATCCGTACCGCAGTGCAACCAACTGCGCAAGATGGTGTTTGAAATAAGCCGAAGCGGGACTTTTTCCGTCCGCCCCTTGCTCGTTTCATACACTTGAATGCAGTGGCCGCATAGCTCGCCGCGAAGGGAAGTCTCAACACTCATTCTTCGTGATCATTGGCGCGCGGCCAGGATGCGGGCAGGGACGAAACGAGATCGCCGCCGTGCCATTCGATCCGTCCGGCAAGCTTCAGTCCGAGCAAGACCGTCCGCACCTCCCGCGCCGGCGCCTCCGACGCGCGGGCAAGTTCGTCAACCGAAACCGG
>DATBYR010000397.1:0-2129 GCA_036513565.1 Methylocella sp.
AGCGGAATGAACGATCGCGTGCAGCAACAGACCTTGCATGTCGACAAGAATATGCCGTTTCTTGCCCTTGATCAGTTTGCCTGCATCGAACCCATGAGGATCAATGCTGGCCCCCCTTTTTCGGCGCTTTTCACGCTCTGGCTGTCGATGATGCAAGCGGTGGGGCTGGCCTCTCGTTCTACTTTCTCGCGGCATTCGACGTACAGTGCATGATGGATCCGATTCAGCGTGCCGTCGCAATTCCACCACGTAAAGTAGTCATGCAGCGTGCTGCGGGGCGGAAAGTCTTTTGGAATATAGCGCCATTGGCAGCCGGTGCTCAGGATGTACATCACGCCATTCATGACCGCCCGCATGTCCGTCCGCCGCTTGCCGCCGCCGCGTCGAGCGGGAGGAATCAGCGGCTCCACATACGCCCATTCGTCATCGGTCAGGTCGCTCGGATATCTCAATTGATCGCGCTTGTACTTCGCTCGGTTTTTGTCCGTCCACAACGGAGCCCCCTCCTCGAATCAAGATGCGCTCCATCGCATCACAAGTGATTCTAAAGAATCAAGAAGCCCCCGGACGGACCAGCAATTCTAAAAGTAGCCCAGGCGCGCATTTTTGGGATTCCCAAATCAGCGCGGAAGTGATTCACCATTGGGATGGAGCTTTTGCCGTCCCTTCTGGCTGGATTGCGTGCGGTGTGCGCGGGCTTTCCGGACCCCCGGAAGGGACGCCGCGGCAACATCGCGATGGCGGATTTCGGGCTGTCGGCGTTCGCCCTGTTTTTCATGCAAAGCGCGTCGTTTCTGGCGTTCCAGCGCGGCCTCGAGAAGGGCCAGGGGCGCTCGAACTGCCAGACTCTATTCGGGATTGAGAAAATCCCGTCCGACAATTACATCCGCGACATGCTCGATGCCGCCGATCCGGCGCTGTTGCAGCCCTGTTTCGAGCGCATGGAGCAGATGCTCGCCGCGCCGCCGCTGCGGGCGGCCTTTGGCAGGCTTGGCGAGCGAACCCTGATCGCCTGGGACGGCACCGAGTATTTCTGCTCGCAAAAGCTCGGATGCCCGCATTGCCTGCGGCGCAAGCGCGCCAACGGCAACATCGAGAGCTATCACACCATGCTGGCGGCGACGGCGGTCGCCCCGGGCCATTCCAAGGTGGTGCCGCTGTTTCCCGAATTCATCGCGCCGCAAGACGGCGCGGAAAAGCAGGACTGCGAACGTAACGCCGTCAAGCGCTGGCACGCCAAGCACGGCGAACGGCTTTCCTCGTTGCGCCCCATCTATCTCGGCGACGATCTGTTCGCCTGCCAGCCGATCGTCACAATGCTGACGGACGCCGGCGATGATTTCATCTTCACCTGTAAGGAAACGTCGCACAAGGCGCTCTACGATTTCATCAACGGCGCCGAGCCCGAGCGTCTCGAGGAAAAAATTCGCAGGGGCAAGGCGGTCGAGAGGCGCCGTTATCGCTGGATTGCGGGTGTTCCGCTGCGCGACGGCAAGGACGCCGCGCTGGTCAACTGGATCGGCTTTGAGATTTTCGACGGCAAAGGCCGCGTCAAATATTCCATCGCCTGGGTGACCAGCCTACCGGTCAGCAAAGACAACGTCACCGAAATCGCCGCCTGCGGCCGGGCGCGCTGGAAGATCGAGAACGAGACCTTCAACGTGATGAAAAATCACGGCTACGAACTCGAACATAATTTCGGCCACGGCGAAACGTTTCTGGCAATGACCCTGGCGGCCCTCAACCTCCTCGCCTTCGCCTGGCATTCGGTCCTCGATCTCGTCGAGCCCAAATGGCAAGCCGCCCGCCAAGCCGCGGCCAAGCGTTCAAGCTTCTTCGCCCATATTCTGACATTGACGACCTACGTCGTCTTTCCCTCATGGCCGACCTTCCTCGAAGCCCTGGCCACCTTCACGATCCCCCCGGAGCTGCTCCAAACCCAGAAAATCGAATAAGACCAGGCCGCCACCCTCTTTTAGAATTGCTGCAGGGCCACCTGGGCGTTTGTAATGATGACAATGTTGTGTTAAATCGCATCCTTCATAGGAGACGATCCAATGGCAAAGGCAGGTAAGAACGGCGTGAAGCGTCGTGAATGGACCAAAGAGCACGTGCGTGAGTTGAAGGCG
>DATBYR010000398.1:0-15285 GCA_036513565.1 Methylocella sp.
CGCACCTGCTGCTGCTTTTGCGGCGGCGGGGGCGGCTGATAGGGCGGCTGCGGCTGGTGTGGTTTCGGAACAATGGCGGGACTAGGCCCGGGCACCGCGGGTTTGCCATTGGCCCCTGATGGAGCGAGCGGATTTGGCCGCGGAACCTGGCCAACCGGCGGTTTGGCCGGTGGTTGCTGTCCCGGAGGCGCAACTACTCCTGGTGGCGTGATCGCGCCAGCCTTGGCGCCGCTTGGCGCGACATGCCCGCCAGGCAGTGGAGGAAGCTGTCCGCTTGGCAAGGCATGAGCCGCCGGCGGGTTGCTTTGCGGCGGTGCGCCTGAAAGATTCTGAAGCGCGCCCGGCGACGCCGGTTGAGGCTTTTGCCGGGCTGGTGCCACCGGCTTCTCACTCGGCCCCGGCAACGGCTTGCCATTCGCGTCAGGCTTGGCGCCGCTTGGCGCGACATGGCCGCCAGGCAGTGGAGGAAGCTGCGGTCCGCTTGGCAAGGCATGAGCCGCAGGCGGGTTGCTTTGCGACGGTGCGCCTGGAGGAACCTGAAGCGCGCCCGGCAACGCCGGTTGAAGCTTTTGTTGGGTTGGCGCCACGGGCTTTTCGTTTGGCCCCGGCAACGGCTTGCCATTTGCGCCAGGCTTGGCGCCGCTTGGCGCGACATGGCCGCCAGGCAGTGGAGGAAGCTGCGGTCCGCTTGGCAAGGCATGAGCCGCGGCCGGGTTGTTTTGCGGCGGCGCGCCTGGAGGGTTCTGAAGCGCGCCCGGCAACGCCGGTTGAGGCTTTTGTTGGGTTGGCGCCACGGGCTTTTCGTTTAGCCCCGGCAACGGCTTGCCATTCGCGCCAGGCGATGCCTGGCCGGGAGGCAAACCAGTTACCGGCAAAGCTCCGGGCTGGCCGGGGATTTTCTCCGGAACTCCCGGATTGCTGCCTCCAATCAATGTCGCCTTTCTGGCCACGGATGGCGGCAGGGCGACACTCGCGGCGATCGCCGCCGCCACGCCAGCTCCAACACCTGCTGTCGTCGGCAGACCCGGCGCTGGGAGAGGGTTACCCGGATTAATGACGGGGCCATTGTTGTTGATGATTGTCGTGTTGTGAATGTTATTGAAGATGACGTTTTCCGGGGGCGGCGCCACATAGGGAGGCGGATTGATCCAAACCGGGAACGGAACAAATACTGGGACCGGAAGCACGAAAACTTCAACTGGCGGCGGCGGCGGCAAGAAGACGAGATAAACCGGAGGAGGAGCCAAGAAGACGATTGGCGGCGGCGGCACGAAGCCGAACTCCGGATCGTTGAAGACAAGCACCGGGCGATCCACGTAGACGATCTCCGCGGGCGGCGGCGGCGGAATGTCGTAACCGATCGGCGAGAACGAGGGAGGCGGCTCCTCGGGGGCTGTCAAACTCTCAAGCCGCCGGCGCGCGTCTGCAACGTGCGGGCCGCGCGGATACCGGTCGAGATAGGACCAATAGGCGTCCGGCGTATTGACCACGCGGGTTCGCCGCCAGGTCATCGCCTCGCGGCGGGCGGCGACGAGGCCGCGGATACGATTGGCCAGGGGGTCGGATGGATAGGCACCGAGAAACTCCTCATAGCCTTGGAACGCATCGCGTTCGATCGCGGCGGCGTAGGCGTCCTGCGCTCCGAGATCGCGGAGCGGCCGCGACCGCATCGCGTTGACCCGGTCCTGCGCGAGTGCGGGAGGTGGCGCGTCCGCCGCGCGCTCGAAGAAGACGAAGGGCGCCGAGATCCTTGATGCGTCCCAAGGCACCTGCGCTCCCTTGGTCTCCTCATTGACGCGCAGGCGCACACCGTCGAAGACATCTGACGGTGACAGGCCGCCTTCCCGGATCATTTCGGCGAGCGCCCGCGCGTAGGCACCATAGGACCCGCTCTCGGCGGGGGCGACCGTGCCCGGCGCGGCGTTGAAAGCCACGAGCATGTTCGGCTCTGGGTCGACGAGCGCCAGGCCACCGGCCAAAGGCTGACCAGACTTGGCGAAGGGCGAGGCCCTCGCCGCGTCGAGGAGGATGAAGCTCGCCTTCAAGGGAAGCCCAGCGAGCCGCTTCGTATAATCGGAGACACGCAGCGCCTCGATCGCCACGTCCGGGGCAGCCGCGATCTTCGCGTCCACCGGCACGAAATAGTTCTCACCGTCGAGCTGCGCGCCGTAACCGCTAAGATAAACGAACGCGACGGTGTCTGGTCCCGATGCCTGAGCCTTGTCGAGGAAGTCGCGCAACGCGCCGCGCAACACTTCGCCATCGAGGTCGCGCGCGCCCGCGACGTCGAAGCCGGCCGCTTGCAATGTCTGGGCGATGAGGCCCGCGTCATTGGCTGGCGTGGCAAGTGGACCCGCCTGGTAGGCGGCGTTGCCAACCACGAACGCGATGCGTTTTTCCGCTTCCGCCCGCAATGGCGAGGCGAAAGCGAGCGAGATGAACGCGAAGCAGGTGATGAGCAGCCTCGAAAAGGTGTTCATGGTGGTCCCGATGCCGGTAGAGCCAATGCTGAGGTCGATGCTACGCGATCGGCGTTGAACGACAGTTGAATGAAACAAGGCGGAACGAAGGCGAGACTGCCGACCGGAGCATTGGCGCGCCGGCATCGAATCAAATCTGCGCCCTACAAAAGGCAGCCTTGAATCCTGCGCCGAGTCCGTCGCCAATCGCTTTGTCAACAGGATTAGCCGGAGGATCAAGCAATAATCACTTGGCCTTGGCTGAAGAATTGGACTGCGCAAGTCGATCTCACCACGACATTCCGCCGGGCGCGCCGGCTTGGCATTGGTAGAGCTTATGGGTTGCATGGTATCTTGGTTTCGAGGACGAGTCAGTTACCTCGACGCAACAGCTAGGAAATTAGCCTCGCGACAGCCACGAAGATCGTGAGGAGAGCGTGCCCGAGCTGGAGCAAGCGAGCCTGGTGGCGCCACGCAAAGCTGGCTTGCGCCGCCGCCGGCGGCGCTATTCAGTCGCCTCGACCTGCTTGCGGAGCTTGCCGGGGTTGGGTCGGACCACGCCGGATTTCGACGTGCGCATTTTCTAGAATCGGCATGTCTTTCGGCGCGCGCACTCGGCGAAGAAATAATCACTTGAGAGAACACGCGAAATAATTATCACTCCCACGACAAATTGACAATTCGCAACCAAGGACGCCCGCATCGAAGTTAACCCCGTCCACCGTCAATTTGCATGCTTCCAGCCTCTAGGTGCGAGGTCCGTTTTGCGGCCGCCGTTCGCGCCGCCGGTCATGTTGGGTTTGATAGGCGATGCCCGCGTGGCAGGCGCAATATGGTCCTTGGCCCGGCAGTTTCTTGGCGCCGCAGAAACGGAATTCGGGGTGGGCCGGATCGCCGATCGGCCAACGGCACATTGACTCGCGCAATTCCGAAATGGTCACGGGTTCGGATATCGGTACTACCACCTCCCGCACCGTTTGGGGCGTGGGGGCTTCAATCACGAATGGGTGAAAAGCGAGGGCGGTATTGCCGGCGATTTGTGGCCTGTCTGCATGCCGGTGGGCCGGGCGCCGCGGTGCCTTTTGGAGCGGCGGCGAAGCGGGCCCATTCCCCGAACGCGCATTGACACGGCCCGATAGCCCGAGCCGGTAGACCTTGCCGATCACTGCGTTACGGGTAATCCCGCAGGCAAGCGCACCAGCAATGCGGCTGGCGCTCCATCCTTCGAGCCAGAGTTTTTGCAACAACTCGATTCGTTCATTGGTCCAGGACATCTGAAGCCTCCTAGAAGGTTGCCAATTTGAACTGAGAGTCAGATCGCTCGTGTCAAAGTTAATTGGGATTGTCCTAATTGACGAGGCACCACTACTCAAAACAATAACTCCGCGCCGGCCGGCACAATTTCACGCGACACAGTTTCAAACTCCCACCGCACGGGATCCCACAGCTAACATCCGGCAAGCTATACTAGCGATTGAATCGCATGCAAGCCGCGCGTCGCGCCACGGAATGTTTTCAACAAGAGCTTACATCAAACACGCGGGTTTATTTAGAAACCACCACGGGATGGGACCAATTGAAATGGTTCGCGCCGCAACCCTGCCGGAGACTTGAATGAAGGCCGCGGCCGCCAGCTTGCTCATGAAGTCGAACCTTGGTGCTTTCATGTTTCACTCCACGCTGCGGACGAATTTTTGGGCACGGGGATTGGCTAGCCGATTAACTCGCCCGGCTGTCCACGTGCGCATGCGGGGTGGAGCGCGACCGGACAACGCATTGTTGCACCGGACAACGCACTGTTTCAAGACGAGCTTGTGCCGGGCTGACCGATCAATCGGCGAGACACCACGCGCCGCTGCGCGCGTTGTCCTGCCGGACCGGTTTTCGATGGCACACGTGTTCTGGAGACGACCTTCGAGACAGAACACGGGCGCGTTCGGGTCATCGATTTTCTGACCGTGCTTAATGGCGTTCTGCCGATGCGGCAAATGCCAGGGCGGGCGCCCAAAGATAAGACGCGTCCTCTACATGGCCGCGCTCAGCGTCATCAAGGCAAAGCGCCAGCCACTTTGCGCCTTCTATGAGAGGCTGCGCGCCAACGGAAAACCCTTCAAGGTCCCGATCGTTGCCATCCATGCAAAAGCTCATCGTCGCGTTGAACGCAATGATCAAAGCAGGCATGTCATGGAGCGAAATCCACTCCACATGAAACACAGTTGCTCAGGAGACGACGGGTCTGATCGGCGTCGCGCGATTGCCGCTCCGGAAGCCGCGGAGCCGAACCATCGAAATGATCCCGCAACAACATCGCAGCCGTCATGGCAAACCTCCATGTGTTTGCCAACTTGAATGAGACCGCGGCCGATTCGGGATCCCCCAACGAAGTCGCGCCTTCAGGGACTTGGAATTAGGGGTTCAGGCTGGAAGGCGGGTGCGGCGAAATCCAAGAAAGTGCTCGGCGTCCTATTGCCAAAAGTGCCGAAAGAACGCCAACGGCAGTATTGGCAAAGTCCGCCCGTGCCCCTGCGAAATCAAGGGCGTCTATCGGCGGTAATGGCAGTGAGCCGCTATGCGGCAATGGTTTGGCGAGCCCGGCCCGCGTGCTTCCGGCAATGGATCGGACCGGGGGAGGCGGCAGCGCAGTCGCGAGCTTGGGCGGCGCGGAGCCGAACTGCTCTTGAAGCTCGCTCTCGACCGCGAAGAGAACTGAGTTCTCGATGCCCTGAACGCCAATGCGCACGCGCCAGACCGCTTGACGGCGGGCGAGCCCGTTGAGCAAGCCTTTGAGATTCATCGCGACTTCAGCGGGCAGCGCGTCAACATCGGCGTCGTTGATCTCGCTCACCTCGTCGCGCCCGGGCTTGGCGAGACGCAGTAGCGCTTTTCTTGCCCTGATCTCATTCGGATCCGCCTTATCGTCCGACAGATCGATCGGCGCTCCGATCGCAGTCTTGCTTCGAGGCCGCCAGCGATATTTGTAGAAATCGGCCAGGAATTTATAGATCAGAATGAGCATGTCCTGTGCCACCGCCACCGCCAAAGCCTTGTTGGCCGCCGGCGTTTTGAACAATTCTTCCGTGGCGAGGTCAAAGCGATTGCGATCGAGTGACCGCGCGAGAACAAAATCATTCCCCTGACTGTAGAACTCTGACAATTGCACGCCAGGGACGCCAGTGGTGCCCGCCAAGGCGACGCAGCCGTCGACGATCTTCTTCGCCTCCGTCAGCGCCAACGTGGGCTGTAATTCCTTAGTGCGCACACGCTCTCCGATATGATCCAATTGTTCGCGAAGCTTTCCTTCGAGGGCACATTGGGCGTCGAACGTCTTGCGGGCGCCGGCGTAGCTAGCGCGGCGGTCGAGCAGGCCCTGCAAGCCGGAGGATTGCGGAGCGCATTGGGTGCTCTCGGGCACGTCGCCCGCGAGCTTCATTTCCCGTATGACCGGCAGCAATACGTCGCACGAAGCCTTGATGCGACTGATCGCGCTCCAGGACGGGTCTCTTTCAAACTCGCGCCGGGCTTCCTCTAGGCCGTGCAAACCCGAACCAAGGTCGAAAGCCACTGGCGCGGATATCGCGCTCGTCTGGTCGCCCTGGCCGGAAAGATAGGCCGCCTGCCGGCGCAGTCCCGCAAGCGTCTTCTGAAACACCTCGATTTCAGCCGTGATCCTGGCGAGTTCATCGTGTTTCGGCTTCAATTCCTTTTGGATACCGGCTATCTTCTTTCGCCGCTCGGCGGCGTTTTTCTTCGCCGGCTTACAGACTTCATTGCCGCAGCCCGTAACGCGGGTCCTGTCGAGCCCGCGGCCGGCAAAACTCGCCTCGGCCTCGAATTTCGCCGCCTCCACGTCGAGCACGGCAACCCGCTCGTCCCATGGTCGAATTTGATCCTTCAGCGCCTGCAATTGGATCGCGCGTTCCGCGAGCGTGGGTTCGATCCCTTCGATCTGCAGTTTCGCGTCTTGCGCCGCCTTGAGCTTTCTTGCTTCCCCAGCCGACGCCTGTCGTTCCAAGTCGCTTCGCTTCGTCTGTTCATCCCGCCACCTCTTGGCAAGCGCGTCGTTATCCTTTCGCGCGGTTCGAATGAGCGCCTCGACGCTCCTCATCCAGACGAGCGTATCCTGTCGCGCCAATATTTTTTGGATTTGATCTTCATTGGCTTGCGCCACCGCCGCGCTCATCCCGGGCAGTACGGCAACGGCCAATTCCATCGGTTGCGTCTCTCCGGCGAGCTTCTTGGCGGAAAGATTGAATAAGTTAGCGTGATAATAGGTGTAGGAAAAAAACGCCGACATGCCGAAGAAAAACAGGAAGGCCGGAATAATGACGAAAAGCCCGGCTATTCCGCCTTTGGCCGCCCGGCGTTTGCCTGCGACCGCGGCCGCCAGCTCGGAGCCGAGCAGCCAGGAGCTCAGCGCCATCAAACTCAGGATCGCCGCCGATCCGATCACCGCGCCGATGAGACCGAAGTTGTCGTCCGGCCCCTTCCTCATAATGTCCACGAGTCCGCTCAACGTCGTGTAAAATACCCAAAGCATGACGGGAACAATCACGGCGAACCCGATGCGCCCGAGATCGAGCTCGAAACTCGCGTTGCCGTGCTGGTTCGAAGAGGCGTCGCTCATGAGTCACTCCCGACGGGGTCCGGGGTATGGTAATAACGGAATTTTAACAGTTATCAATAATGAATTTGTCAAGTGTTGTTCCTCTGTGGGCGATCTGATTATTCGCTAGAAGATGGATTTCTCGACGGCCCTAATAAGCGCCGTCAAAGCCGGAATTCCTCACCAAGATAGAGGCGGCGCACATCGGGGTCTTCGACAATCTCCGCCGGAGCGCCCTCGACCAGGACCCGGCCGGAATGAAGGATGTACGCGCGGTCGATCAACCCCAGGGTTTCGCGGACATTGTGATCGGTGACGAGAACGCCGATGCCGCGCCGTTTCAGGTGCCGCACAAGAAGCTGAATATCGGCCACGGCGATGGGATCGATCCCGGCGAACGGTTCATCGAGAAGCATGAAGGACGGGCGGCCCGCCAAGGCGCGCGCGATTTCGCAGCGCCGCCGCTCGCCGCCGGAGAGCGCGATCGACGGCGTCTTGCGCAAGGAGTGGAGGTCGAACTCGTCGAGCAAGGCTTCGAGTTCGCCAGCGCGCTTAAGCTTGTCGGATTCGACGATTTCAAGGACCGCTCGGATATTGTCCTCGACGTTGAGACCGCGGAAGATCGAGGCTTCCTGCGGCAGATAGCCGATGCCGAGGCGCGCGCGCCGGTACATTGGCAGGCGCGTCACATCGTGCCCGTCGAGGCCGATGAGGCCGCTGTCCGGCCGTATCAGCCCGGTAATCATGTAAAAAAGCGTGGTCTTGCCGGCGCCGTTCGGGCCGAGGAGGCCAACCACCTCGCCGCGCCGCACCGTCATGCTCACGTCCTCGACAACGCGGCGGGCCTTGTAGGATTTGCGCAAGCGATGAACCGCCAGCACCCCCTGCGCGCTCGTTTCCGGCTCGGTTCCGACAGTCACCTCACGCGGTGTTTCGCTGGGAAGACCTCCGGATTCGTGCCACGCGGTCGGGCCGCCGCCGTGCTTCGCGACATCCTGCACCTCCATCCAATCGCCATCGTCCCCGCGACGCGGCGGCGCCGGCCGCGGCTGCGTGCCAGGCCGGAACAAGCCGCGCAGCCGAGCGAAGGCGGCGAGACGAAAAAGGGCCGGTCGCGGGGGCAAATTAAGAAAAATCCTTCGAAATACCAACCTGCCAGAGCCCCGCCGCGTCGCCATCGAAGCATACTTTCCAGCAAAGCAATACGGGCCGCGGGCCAGCGATCGTCAGACGGCGGGAAGTGTCGTCAACCCCCGCCGGCGCAAGCAAGCCCCGCTCGCTGGTATCGGCGAAGCGAGGGTAACCAGCAAGAGTTGCCGAGCCCCGCGAAAGCTGTTCGTCAGGAAGCTTTTGCCGCGCGATCTGGCTTTTGGGCGCCCTCCGGTCTCGCCGGCCTTGGCTCTTTCGAGTCTCCGGTGCCGCCGCTCGGCAGAAACATGCTCCTGACCCGGCCGGTTACCGCCGCCTGATTGGTAGTCAAATCATAGATCAATTTATCGCCTTTGGTTACATTCGGTCCCTGGGTTAATGTCACGTTGCCGATGAGATAGACTTTGTTTTCCGCTTTTTCATAGACGCCGCTGTCACCGGTCCCAATCTGATCCTTGGAAACGATGGTCACCGGTCCCGCCGCTTCCATGCGGCGGATCTGGCTCGACGTCGATGGAACTCCGGCTGGTGCCAGGGCATCCTTCGGGGTCAGGAAAACGACGAGCGTGCCCGTCCGGAGATTGCTTTCCCCTTGCGTCGCAACGACGTTGCCGGAGTAGACAAGCTTTTGTTCCTTGTCGAAATAATCCAGTTTGGCGGCGGCGATATTGACTGGATCCTTGGAATTGCCGCCCGGCAGAATCGCGCCGGAGCGTGGCTTTTCCGCATACGCCGGAAAGACCGCCGAAGCCAAAAGAAGCAAAGCGAGACCGGCCGGACCCAAGCGCCCGGTCATTTCCTGCTCTCCATCGAGGCGCCGGCGGCCTCGGGCTTACCCGCCCCGGTGTCGATCATTGAGGTCACCTCGCCGCCGAACGAGACTTTGTGGCCATGATCGCTGACATCCAATTGCCTCGCCGCGATCGTCCCGCCGTCGAGAATGACCCTTACCGGCTCCTCGGAGACAAGGCCGCCGGTGGTGAAATCGATCCGCGCCGTTCTCAACCAAATGTCGTAACCCGTGCTACTTTTGATTCGAATGTCGCCTGCCAATGTCATTTTGTCGTGCAGGCTGTCGTAGATGCCCCGCGCGGCGCTCACCCATGTTGTCGAGGCGTTCGCCGCCCCGATCTTGGAATCGATGCCGAGCAGTTCAATGATGTTCGGCGCTGTAATGTCCTGGGTTCCGGAACGCGCCTTGATCTCAAAGGGGCGGCCGTCCGTCTGAACCCCGGAGATTTTCGGAAAATCCAGGGTGATTTTCGTGCCGTCAAGCGCGGCCCGGCCGACGGAAATGTCGCCCGGCATGTGCCTTAAGGGGTTCAATAAAGCCACCGCGGCGATGAGCGTGATCGCGAGAAACGAACCGGCGATCGCGGCGCGGCGAAACAACCGCACCCGCGCCGAATGACGGTGTGCCGCCTTGAAGCCGCCGCGCCAAAGCGCCGGCGTTACATCGAAACGCGCCGCGGCGGAGTCCGCCGGACCATCGTCCACCCTGCCGCTACCGGCCGTTGCGACGCCGGGCCACGCGAACATGGTGTTCTCCGGGTTGTCCAGGCTGGCGCCGCCACCGGCGCTGCTCAAGGCGCCCGCTGGCGCACCCGTCCCGCCTGACGATTTCTTCATTCGCAGGGCTTCGTTCTGAGACAAAGGGACCCAAGCTCCAGGCTGCGCGGAATTCCTCTAATCGAACTTTGCCGCGGCTTTAGAAATCCTTAAAATTCTTAATAATCCTTGCGCGCATACCTTTGATTGGGCATTGATCCGGTCAGGCTCCCGTACCACGGCAGGCGCAAGGCCACGCTCAGTCGCTTCACACAGCAAGCAAGCAAGGCGAAGTCATGGCGGGCTCAAGCTAGGGCTGCGCCTATTGATGCGAAAATATATCCGCATCGGCCCAGCCCATCAGGTCGAGACGCGCCCTCGCGGGCACAAATTCGAAACAGGCGGCGGCGATCTCGAAGCGGTTCTCGCGCTTGAGCATCGCGTCGAGGCGGATGCGCAAGGCATGCAAATAAAGGACGTCGGTCGCCGCGTAGGAAAGCTGCGCCTCCGAGAGCGTCTCTCCGCCCCAATCGGTGGATTGCTGCTGCTTGGAAATTTCAACGCCGAGAAGTTCGCGAGTCAAATCCTTCAAGCCGTGCCGGTCTGTATAGGTCCGGGCGAGTTTTGAGGCGATCTTGGTACAATAGATGGGCGCCGCCATGACCCCGAAGGTCTTGAACAGAACCGCGATATCGAAACGGGCGAAATGAAACAGTTTTGTGACTTTTGGATCGGCGAGAAGTCGCTCGATGTTTTTCGCCCGCGCCTGGCCGGAGCCGATTTGAACGACATCGGCGGACCCGTCGCCGCGCGACAATTGGACGACGCAGAGCCGGTCCCGATGCGGAACGAGGCCCAAGGTCTCGGTGTCGATCGCGGCGCAATCGCCAAAATCGGCATCGTCCGGCAGATCGCCCTTGTGAAAGCGGATGCTCATCGTCCGGCGCCCGCGCGGCACGAAACTTCAGGATGGTTATGGGCGTGCGAAAGATCCATCGGGCGCGCCTATCATTCCTGGAGAAACTTAGCAAGGACAACGCGGGCCTCCGCGAGGCATGACCTCCTCAGCCGCCAAGCGGATTTCCGCGTCGCACTGGGGGAAGTTTTTGCCAAGGCCGATGTTTGGCCCGCCATTCGAGGAAGCCGGCTCCCTGCTTGCAAGGATTTTTTGCGTGTGGAGTGATCGCTTGCGCAGGTCGCCCAGGCGATGCGCGCCGTCTTGTTCGCCAAGGCCACGGCGACAACCAGGCGCGCCGCCGCGCAAGGCGATCAACCCGCCGTGAGGGGCCATCCACCCCATCACACGGCCAGGTTCTTGTCTTGCCACTACCGGATCGTGCAAAGGGCATCGGAAAGCCGCGCCAGCCGCGCGCGTTTGCGATCGAGCATCGCCGTGAATGCAGGTGATAAAAGAAAGCTGAGTTCGCGCTCGCGGCTTAGCGTTACCGGATCGACCGCCGCGAGCTCCTCGTCGCAATAGCCCGGATGACACATGATGAGATGGCGCCTTCCCGGCGCGCGAAGATAGCGGGCGAAATCGGCGGCGTAATCATGGGCTGGATCGAAGGCCGAAAATCCCGAAAATCCCTCGTTGGTGACGTACCCCCGCGCGGCGGCCTCCCTTGCAAAGCCTCTCCCGAGCCAGGCAATCCCCAGAGCTTTTCTTAACTCCACGCCGCGCCGCGGAATGCGCCACGGACGATCGGAACTATCGCGTAGCCAGACCTTGCCCGAAAATCCTTTCTCTTCGAGGCACGCGAACAATTTGGCGCGTATTTGCGGTAGAGCCTGGACATGCTGATGCCCATCCACGAAAGCGGGCGCGGCGTCGAAATGCTCGCAAAAACCGTCGAGCTGGCGCGAGATTTCATGGCCGATCTCGGCTTCCGGCAACTCGTTTTTCCGCGCGGCCTTGAGCAAGTGGCTTATCTCCGGCAAGCGCCCCGTGGCCGCGAAAGCCGGCATGTCTCCAAGCGGGCTGCCTAGCGTGAGGTTGAGATGCAGCCCGATGTCGGCCTTGGCGTTGATTTGGCGCAACTCGCGCGCGCCCTTCGGCCAGAATGGCCGGGTTGTCATCACGCTTGTCGCGCTCAGCCGGCCGGCGCCAAGCGCTTCCAGAATGCCGCGACTGACGCCAGGCGACAACGCATAATCATCGGCGCAGAGGCAGAACGAAAAACACGCTTCGGCACCACCCACAATGATCAACCCCTCGCGTTACGGCCAAATGTCCGAACGCTCCCTTGAGGGATAGTCCGGCTTCAGGCGAATATGCAAGCAATCTTGCCCAATGCCATGCAAAAGCCTAAGCGGGAATCCCATTAACCCCGGCATCGCCGCGGTTGCGATCCATGAGGACTCCAAAAATGACAACATCCGGCACGGTGCCGGCGGGCGCGAACGGCGTGGAGCTTACCGTGATCACGCCGGTCTATAATGAAGCTCACAACATAGAGGCTCTGCTGACGCGGCTAGTGCCGGTACTTGAGCGTTGCGCCGCCTCGTTCGAAATCATTTTTATCGACGACGGCTCAACCGACGATACGCTCAAACTTCTCCGCGCCGCCCATCACACGGACCCGCGCATTCGCGCACTGTCGCTGAGCCGGAATTTCGGCAAGGAAATCGCCATAGCGGCGGGCCTTGACCATGCAAGGGGGGCCGCGACCATCATCATGGATGCCGATTTGCAAGATCCCCCCGAGCTGATCGAGGTCTTCATCGCGCGCTGGCGCGAGGGCTACAAGGATGTCTTCGGCCAGCGCGTCGATCGAACCGTCTATAGCCCTTTGCGGCGGATTTTGACGCAGCGTTTTTATAAGCTCTTTGGTTCGATCGGAGAAACCCGGCTTCCGGAGGGCGCCGGGGATTTCCGACTCCTCGACGCGCGGGCCGTGGCGGCGCTTCGCACGATGCGCGAGCACGCGCGATTTTCCAAAGGTCTTTATGCCTGGATCGGATTCAGATCGATCGGTGTGCCGTTCGATGTCGAGGCGCGCGTCCAAGGCGTGTCCAAATTCAGCTATCGCAAATTGGCCCATTTGGCGCTCGATGGGCTCATGTCCTTTTCGACAATGCCTCTCAAGGTCTGGAGCTATATTGGATTGACCACATCACTGCTGGCGCTGACATTGGCGAGTTTCTATTTGGTCCGCACCCTCATTCTTGGCGTCGATGTTCCAGGCTATGCCTCGTTGATTGTTTCGATTTCCTTTTTTGCCGGAATTCAGTTGCTGTCGCTTGGCATCATTGGCGAATACGTTGGCCGCATCTTCGCCGAAGTAAAACGGCGGCCGCTCTATCTGATCGAAGAGCGCGTGGGCATCGGCTCGCCCGTCGCGGACGATTCCTTGGCCCGGCCGCGTTCGGAGTAAATAGAAAATATCCATGTACAAAAGCCTGATTTCCGTCGGTGGCTTGACCTTGCTCTCGCGCGGCGCCGGTTTTGTGCGCGATGTCCTGCTTGGCGCGGTCCTCGGCGCGGGCCTGCTCGCCGACGCTTTCTTCGTGGCCCAGCGCCTGCCCAACCATTTTCGAACTATTTTCGGCGAGGGTGCTTTCAATTCCGCCTATGTCCCGAGCTACGCGCGGGTGCTTCAATCCGAAGGTCTTGCCCGCGCGCAGCTGTTTTCCGGCCAGATTTTTTTGGGCCTGCTCGCCTCCCAGATTCTCGTCGTCGCACTCGCCTTCGCCTTTACCCCCTATCTCATCGACGTTCTGGCGCCAGGCTTCCGCGCGGATCCGCAAAAATTCGCGCTCACCGTCACGCTGACGCGGATCACCTTTCCCTATCTTTTGTTTGTCACGCTCGTCACGTTGCAATCGGGCACGTTGAACGCGCATGGCCATTTCGCCGCCGCGGCCTTCACGCCGGTTTTAATGAATCTGTCGATGATTGGTTTCCTTGGCATGGCTTTTCTATTCACCAATGCCGGCATGGCGGCGAGTTGGGGATTGACAGTCTCCGGCGTGCTGCAACTCGTGCTCACCTCGGCGGCCGCCTATCGCGCCGGAATTTTCGAGCGCTTCGCGCGCCCGGCGATGACGAAGCACATCAAGCGCTTCCTTGTAACCTTGGTTCCGGCGGTGATCGGCTCCGCTGGCACCCAGATCGCGCTATTCGCCGACACCATCATCGGTTCGCTTCTTCCGACGGGCGGGGTGTCCTCGATCTATTACGCCGACCGTATCTATCAATTGCCGCTCGGCGTCATTGGTATAGCGGCGGGCACTGTGCTGTTGCCGGAGATGAGCAGGCTCTTCGCGGCGGGCAATCGGAGCGGCGCGTTGCACGCGCAAAATCGAACCATGGCGCTTTCGCTCGCGCTAACGACACCATTTTTCATTGCTTTCATCATGATCCCCAACGACATCATGCGCGGGGTTTTCCTGCGCGGCGCCTTCACCCCGCAAGCGGCCAGCGCGTCCGCCGCGGTGCTTACAGCCTATGGCTTCGGGCTTGTCGCGATTGTTCTTTTGCGCTCGGCCGTGGCAAGCTTCCAAGCGCAGGGCGATACGACAACGCCGATGCTGATCGCCCTCGCCGCGGTCGCGATCAATGTCGGTTTGAAAATCGTGCTGTTCAAGCCTTTTGGCGCCCCAGGGCTTGCCGCCGCGACGGCCGCCGGAGCATGGATCAATCTCTTGTTCCTGTGCTTTTTCGCGATCCGGCGCGGTGCCATGAAGGTTGATCTCTTTTTGTGGAAGACGGCCACGGCGGTGACCATGGCTTCCCTCATTCTGGCGGTTTTCGCGCTCTTTGCCGCCGCGCCCGCGCAGCGCTTGGCGGCGGGCCTCGGCCGTTTCGCCAATGTGTTTGAACTCTTGTTTCTTGGGCTTGCCGGCGCGGCCGTTTATGCTCTCGTTCTGGCCGCAGGATTGCGGATCGCCAATGTGAAACTCGGACGATCGCGGGTAGTGACGTGACCCCTCAGACCTATGCGTTGTATACTGGCGCCATGGCAAAGAAATCAATACAATACAATTCACCAAAGAGTATACATGAAATAACATATATGAAAATAATCCAGTTTTACATTGTACATTTTCCAAAAATCAGAACTTGATACTGCATCGTTGTTTGCTTTCCCTAAAAATTTATTCATATGCGATGAATGCCTGGCATGTCTTGCCGATATTCTTGCTAGGGCATGTACTCATAATCTCGGTTTTGTGACCGCGTCTCAGCCGATGTCCGCTCCTCCCCAAAAGCGACCGAATTGCTGCAATGCCGCGAATTGTCGCGAAGGGCCATAAAGCAGACTTCCTGACTTCGCAGATGGCGGAAGCATAGCTGCTCTCGCCATCTGCTGTTTCGGGTCTCTAAGTATTATGGCGCGTCGCCATACATAGCCTTAAGTTGGCCATGGGCGAAGGCGAGGGCCGGCGGCATATCCATTTTGCCGCCAATGATCTCGATATACGCCCCGGTTTTGCTGGCGCGTGCGGCCTTCATTGCCTCGTCGAGCTCGCCAAGCGTGGTCACACGCGCAGTATACCAATTTGCGCATCCTAGCGCCTTCGGCA
>DATBYR010000399.1:0-3714 GCA_036513565.1 Methylocella sp.
AACTCCCCGGCTCGCCATGAAGGCCATGCTTTCCCGCCAGCGCACCACGCCGGTCACCTGGGCGACAAGAAGCTTGCGGATCTCTTCCGGCTCGGTGACCGGCGCGGCCAGGACATTCGAGACGAGCGCAACGCAGGGCGGCTTGATGGCGGCCGTGGCGAGCGCCGCCGCCATGGCCTCGGCGGCGGGTTGCATCAAGGCGCAATGAAACGGCGCCGACACCGGCAACATAATCGAACGGCGCGCACCTCGCGCATTGGCGATTTCGATAGCGCGATGCACCGCGGCGCGGGACCCGGACACCACAACCTGGCCACCGCCATTGTCATTGGCGACCTCGCAGATCGCGCCGCCGCCGGTTTCATCGGCCGCTTGCTTGGCGATTGCGAGGGCCGCGTCGTAATCGAGCGCAAGCAGCGCCGCCATCGCGCCGATGCCAACTGGCACGGCCTCCTGCATGGCAAGCCCGCGTACGCGCAGCAGTTTCGCGGCCGCCCCCACGCCCAACGAGCCCGCCGCGGCGAGCGCCGAATATTCGCCGAGCGAATGGCCCGCGACAAAGCTGGCGTCCCGCGCGAGATTCAGTCCGGCCTCGGCTTCGAGCACGCGGACGGCGGCGAGGCTCACCGCCAGCAAGGCTGGCTGCGCATTCGCGGTCAGGGTGAGTTCGGCCGGCGGACCCTCGAACATCAGCCCGGACAGATTTTGCCCGAGGGCCTCGTCAACCTCGGCCAGAACCGCGCGGGCCTGCGGAAAAGCCTCCGCCAAGGCCTTGCCCATGCCGACTGCCTGCGATCCTTGTCCTGGAAAAACGAAAGCCTTGGACATCCCATCCCGCATTGTTTTATGCCGCGTTTCTCGTGAGTGCAGCGAGTGGCATTGCCGGAAGCCATAGTCAATCCGCCCGCCGCTAATTCTTAAAACGCCCGGCCCCGCGCATCTGGGCGTCGGCCCGGCCGGAATGCCCGCCCAGCTCGCGAAGCTCACATTCAGCACTAGGCCCAAAATCCGGTTTAGCCTTCCGGGAGAAAATAATGCGAGGCTCAGGCGCTCGTCGGAAGTACGGCGGCGCGGTCTTCGCGTCCTTGCACAAGGCGCGCGTTCCCAGGCTCGTTGAGGCGAAGGAACAGGCCGGAGTAAGCCTTCACCGACCGGTCCGGGTAACACGTCATTACGACGTAGTGCTCCGGTTCCGCGATCTGCCAGAAATCGATCAGTTCATAACCAAGGGATTCAAATCCCCGGATCAACTCGTCACGGTTATAAAGGAAGCACGCGAGGCGATACCCGCCGCCCTCCTGAATCGTGGCAAACTCTGGACAATCCACCAATGCGGCGCGATTGATAAGAACATAATGCGGTTTGCGGCGCAGCTCCGAAATCATCCGGGACAGGGGCTTTTCGAAACAATGAAGCGCTCCAGTAATGATCAGGAGGTCAACCCCCTCTGCCTCGTCCCATTTCGCCGCGAAGTGCAGCCGGGGCTCGTTGCGTTCCTTGGCAAGTTCTGCTCCGATCCGGCTTGTCTCGGGCAGCTCAAGGACCCGCCAACTCAGGCCGGCTGGCATGTCCATATATTTCGAATAGCAATAAAAAGCGTTTCCAAGGCCTCCGGCAAGGTCAAACACGGTTCTGATTTGCGGCAACAGACGTTGAAGGTGAAACAGCGCCGGATAGTCGGACGGGCGGGCTTTCTTGGCGTTCCTGAACGTCCGCTCAATATAATAGGAGTGGGAATGGCCGCCGCCCTCGTCGCCCGCAATGGCCGCCGCCGCGTCCGCGAAGGTGGGGAACGGACGCTGATAGCCGGCCACCGCATTTAACATGGACCGCACGCCGGGAAGCTCGCGGACGCGTCTAAAGACGGCGAACAAAAAGGGGATTCTGCTCAATCGCTTGATCAGGGCGGAGCAAACGTTGATCTGCCATAAGCGCGCACGCCAGAAGATCGACATTTCAGGCTCTCCCCCTCGAAAAACGAGCTTTCGAGCGCTATTGCCGCCAGCGTGGACGCGCAACATACCAAAAACGTCGCACGGCAAAAATGCAACATGCCTTGGAATAATGAGCGTGTCAACGATTCCACCCGGTGTTCCGGCTTGTTTCACGAACCCTTGATGGTATGAATAACAATGATTGGCGGTCACTACAAGGAAGCCAAACGACGGAGGGAATGATTCAATGCAACGAACGTTTTTGCGGCGCCTTGCTGGCGCAACGGCCGGTCTGATTCTGACCGGATCATCGGCCTTCGCGGCGGATCTTGGCGTGGCACCGCTCGCGCCTCTGCCCGTCTTTACCTGGACAGGCTTCGAACTTGGCGTGCAGGTCGGCGGCGGAGTGGGCCGGACCTCGGTCCATGTTGACGGCGACGGGGCACCGTTCCCAGCATTTCCGTCTTCCAACTCCTACGGGACCTCGGGGGTTTTCGGCGGCATTCACGTCGGCTTCAATTATCAGTTTGCGGGGCCTATCGTTGCTGGGGTGCAGCTCGAATACAATTTCGCCGGCATCACTGGAACCGCCTCGGCTCCGCCGCTTAATTTTCTGTCGACCTCGATCCGCGAGTTCGGATCGGCCGACGCCCGCCTCGGCGTCGCCTTCGACCGCTTGCTCATCTACGCGATTGGCGGCTTTGCCTATGGCGACATCCGCAACGAGATACAATTAGCGGGCTCTTCGCCTGGGGTTGCCAACTTCTTTGCCGTCAACCGCTATGGTTTCGATGTCGGCGGCGGCCTCGAATATAATTTCTACGGCAATTGGACGGCGCGGGCCGAATACCGTTATTATGATTGGGGCACGCGGGGCTTCAACTCACCGGGCTTCGGGTCGCCGGTTAATACTGCGATCATTCAATTCGCTATTCCCAACCACAATTCAAGAGAGACCTTGCACACCGGCCGTGTCGGGCTGACCTATAAGTTCGGCTGGCCCTCCGCGCCGGTGGTCGCCGCGTACTGAGTAACGCCGTCAGGCGAAGGCTGGGCCCGCACAAAAGCCCAGCCAAAATCAAATGGTAGCCATGAGCGCCGCCACGGGTCCGTGGCGGCGTTTTCGCGCGCCTGCCGGGATGACAACCTTTGTCCGCGGCTTGGCCGCTTCCGGCCGCGCGCCAGCTTGGTCCGGACCGGGGCGCGACCCGGCATGGCAGCACACCCAGCCCGAGGGACCGCCCCCATTCCTGCTTTATAATATTAGAGACATAATATTAGAGACGGCGTTGCGACGCGCCCAAGTCCTTCCTCCTTCGGGGGAGGCTTCGCTTTGCCAGCGGGGGGCGCTATGATGCGGCAAATGGAGCTGATCGGAAGCGGCAAGAGGCAAGGCGATGAAACCCCCGTGAAACCCGGAAAACTCATGAAGGGCGCGACCGGCGAATTCGAGGTCGTGGTCGGGATGGAGGTCCACGCCCAGGTCGTATCGAATTCGAAGCTGTTCTCCGGCGCCTCGACCGGGTTCGGCAATGAGCCGAACAGCAATGTCTCGCTCGTCGACGCCGCGATGCCCGGCATGCTCCCGGTCATTAACGAGGAATGCGTGGCCCAGGCGGTGCGCACGGGACTGGGCCTTAAGGCCAAGATCAACCTGCGCTCGGTCTTCGACCGCAAGAATTATTTCTATCCCGATCTGCCGCAGGGCTACCAGATCTCGCAATATAAGAGCCCGATCGTCGGCGAGGGCGCCGTCGCCGTCGATGTCTCGCCTTCGGAG